>DAMBCY010000099.1:0-10328 GCA_032056255.1 Cellulomonas sp.
GGCCTCGCCGTGCACGAACGCGTGCACCCGCCCGTCGGGCCAGGGCAGCGCGCGGACCGCCTCGACCAGCCGGGCGCCGGGCGCGGCGTCACCGGTGTGCACCCAGCGCAGCGCGATCCCGTCGGGCACGTGCAGGGGGACCTCCTCGTCGCGGTCGGCGACCTCGACCAGGGCGGTCCCGGCCGCGGTGTCGCCCAGGCGCTCGAGGGCGACGGCGACCGCGGGCAGCGCGGAGGCGTCCCCGACGAGCAGGTGGTGGTCCGCGGCCGGGTCGGGGCTGTAGCCGCCGCCGGGACCGACGACGGCGACCTCGTCCCCGACGGCGGCCGCGGCGGCCCACGGCCCGGCGATCCCCTCGGTGCCGTGCACCAGGACGTCGAGGGTGACGGTGAGGTCCAGGTCGTCGTAGCCGCGGACCGTGTAGGTGCGCAGCCGCGGCTGGTGCTCCGGCGGCAGGGCGGCGCGCGCGGCCTCCAGGTCGACGACGCCCTCCGGGGTGGTCCACGTGGCGAGCGCGTCGGCGCCGGACGCGGTCGCACCGACGCCGGGCAGGAACGCGAGCTTCACGTAGGAGTCCGCGAACGGCGACGGGGCGAAGCCCGCGAGCCCGGGGCCGCCGAGCGTGAGGCGCACCATCGCGGGCGTGAGGCGCTCGGTGCGCACGACGGTGGCCCGCAGCGCGGTGCGGCCCTTCCGGGGGCGCTCGCGCGGCTCGGCGGCCGGGCCCGGCGTGCTGTCCGGGCCGGCAGCGCCGGCGGTGCCGTCAGGGGTGGACGAGGGTGTGGTCACGCGGGAGCACCTTCCGGTCGGAGCGGGTGCCGGACGGGTCGGCTGCGGCTGTCGCGCTCGCCGGCCCGGGGGCGTGGCCGGCGGCGTCGTGTCGAGCGTAGGTGCCGCGGAGTGCGCCGTCACGTCGGACGTGACGGGCGTCTCACCGGTGGCTGTGCGCCCGTCCCCAGGTGTCGATGTCGGTGTTCAGCCGGGTGAGCAGGGCCGCGAGGACGTCGAGGTCGTCCTCGGTCCAGGCGGCGAGCACCTCGGCGTAGAGCGCGGCGCGGACCGTCCGGGTGCGCTCGAGCGCGGCGGCGCCGTCCGGGGTGGTCGTGACGACGGTCACCCGGCCGTCGGCGGGGTCCGCGCTCCGGGTGACGAGCCCGGTCTGCTCCATCGCGAGCACCTGGCGCGTGACCGTCGACGGGTCGAGGCGCAGGGCGTCGGCGATCGCGTTGACGCTGGCGGGGCCGTCCACGGCCAGGACGCCGAGCACGAGGTAGGCGGAGCGCTCGAGCTCGCCGGTGCGGCGGTCGGCCGAGCGGCGGGTGCGCTCGGACAGCCGCAGGAGCATCGCGACCTGGGCCTCGATGGTGCGGGCGGCGGCGTCGGACATCGGGACCCCCGTGTCGTGGGTGGGCAGGTGCGCAGTCTGCCACGCCACCCTGACGAATATGACTGTATGATACAGATAAATCCACCGACGGCCTTCCCGAGGACCCCGCATGCCCAGCAGACACCCCGAACCGCACCGCACGGCCATCTACGCCACCGCGCTCACGGCGTTCTTCGCGATCGCCGGCATCGCGGTGGTCGACCCGATCCTGCCCGTGATCGGCGCGGAGATCGGCGCCTCCACCTGGCAGATCGAGCTGCTGTTCACGGCCTACCTGATCGTGATGGCGGTCGGGATGGTCCCGGCCGTGATCGCCACGGGCCGGTTCGGCTACCGCGCGGTGCTGGCCACCGGCGTCACCGTCGTGGTCGCGGCGGTGCTCGCCGCGCTGTCCGGGAACATCGCCCAGCTCGCGGTGCTCCGCGGGCTGTGGGGCCTGGGCCACGCGATGTTCTTCGCCACCGCGATGGTGCTGCTGGTCGCCCTCGCGAGCGACCGCGAGTGGGTCGTCGAGCTCTTCGAGACCTGCGTCGGGCTCGGCTTCGCCGTCGGGCCGCTGATCGGCGGGCTGCTCGGGCAGATCTCCTGGCGGGTGCCGTTCGCCGCCTGCGGCCTCTTCATGCTCGTCGCGCTCGCGATGTCGGTCACCCGGCTGCGCGACCCGCAGGACCCGCCGACGCCGCTGCGGCTGCGCGACGTCCTGGCCCCGTACCGCCGCCCCGCCTTCCGCACGCTGTGCGTGGTGACCGCCGCGTACAACTTCGTGTTCTTCGTGGTGCTCGGCTACACGCCGGTGTTCCTCGGCCTGGACGTGGTGCCGCTCGGCCTGGTGTTCACCGCCTGGGGGATCGGCCTGGCGGTCGGCATCCTCGTGGTCGGGCACCGGCTCGCGCACCGCGTGGGCGCCGTCGCGACCGTGGGCGTCGCGCTCGCCGGGCTGCTGGTCGCGCTGGTCCTGCTGGCCACCAGCGCCGGGACCGCGGAGGCCGTCGCCGTCCTGGTGCTGGCGGGCGTCTGCATGGGCATCGCGAACGCGAACCTCACGGACCTCGCGCTCGGCATCGGCGGGGCGGAGCGCCGGACGACGACCGCCGCGTTCAACCTGGTGCGCTGGGGCTTCGCGGCACCCGCACCGGTGATCGCCGGCCTGCTGCACCCGGTCAGCCCGACCGCCCCGTACTGGGTCGGCGCCGCGGTCCTCGTCCTCGGCGTCGGGGTGTTCGCGTGGCGGGGCCAGGGCATGGCGCACGCGGTGGGCGAGCGCCTGACCTGGCGGCAGTGGGACCGCGCGGCCCGCACCGCGGAGGGGACCCCCGACGAGGCGGTCGGCGAGGTGTGACCCGCGCGGGTCAGCGGCCGACGAGGCCCGACTCGTAGGCGAACACCACGGCCTGCACCCGGTCACGGACCCCGAGCTTGGCCAGGATCCGCCCCACGTGCGTCTTCACCGTCGCCTCGGACAGGAACAGCCGCCCCGCCACCTCGGCGTTGGACAGCCCCTCCGCGACCGCGAGCAGCACCTCGCGCTCGCGGTGCGTCAGCTCGGCGAGCCGGGCGTCCTCGTGCGGGCCCGGGGCGGTGCCGGCGGCCGGCAGCTCCTCGGCGAACAGCTCCAGCATCCGCCGGGTGACGCGCGGGGAGACCACCGCGTCGCCGGTGGACACCGCCCGGATGGCCGCGGTCAGCTCGGCGGGCCGGGCGTCCTTGAGCAGGAACCCGCTGGCCCCGGCCCGCAGCGCCGCGAACGCGTACTCGTCCAGGTCGAACGTCGTGAGGATCAGCACCCGCGTGCGCGCCCCCGCCGCGACCAGGCGCTCGGTGGCCTCGATGCCGTTCATGCCGGGCATCCGCACGTCCATCAGCACGACGTCGGGCTGCAGCGCGGCGACCTGGCGCAGGGCCTCGGTGCCGTCGCCGGCCTCGCCCACGACCGTGAGGTCGTCCTCGTCCTCCAGCACGAGCCGGAAGCCCATGCGGAGCAGCGGCTGGTCGTCCACCAGCAGCACCCGGATCGGGCCCGCAGGCGCCGAGGGGTCGGCGGCGGGCTCGGTGCTGGCGGTCACGGGTGCTCCTCGGGGGTGGACGCGGTGGCGACGTCGTCGGTGCGCAGCTCGACGTGCACGCGCCAGCCGGCGCGGTAGGGACCGGCGGACACGGTGCCACGGTAGACCGCGGCGCGCTCCCGCATGCCGACCAGGCCCCGCCCGCCCCGGACCACGCCGCGCGGGGCGCCGGGCTCGCCGGGTGCCCCGGTGCCCGGGACCGCACCGCCCGGGACGACCGGGGTCGCGTCGGTGTACGCGTCGAGCATCCCGCGGCGGTCGCCGAGCTTCTCGCTGATCCGCCCGCGCAGCCCGAGGTCCCCGCCCGACCCGGCGACCGGGTCGGCGCTGCCCCCGTCGTCGACGACCTCGATGCCGATCCGGTGCGCGCCGTGCCGCACCAGCACGTCGACCCGGCTGCCCGTCCCCGCGTGCCGCAGCGCGTTCGTCAGCGACTCCTGGACCACGCGGTACACCGTCAGCGCGAGCGCCGCGTCGGGCGGCAGGGCCGGCCCGGCCGTGGTCAGGTGCACGGTGAGCCCGGCGGCACGGAACTGCTGCACCAGCGACTCGAGGTCCTGCGTGCCGGGCTGCGGCTCCAGCGGGACGTCCGCGCCGCGCAGCACGCCGAGCATCCGGCGCATGTCCGTCAGGGCGGCGCGCCCGGTCTCGGACAGCAGGTCGAGGGCGTTCTCCGCGTCGTCGGGGGAGCGGCGCACCGCGACCCGCGCACCGTCGGACAGCGCGATCATCACGGTCAGTCCGTGCGCGACGACGTCGTGCATCTCCCGGGCGATCCGGGTCTGCTCGGCGGCGGCCGCGAGCTTCGCGTGCTGCTCGCCCGCGTCGACGAGCTGCTCGTGCCGCTCCACCAGGCTGCGCACGTGCAGCCGGCGTCCGCGGACGTTCGCCCCGACGGCCATCGCGACCAGGCCGAGCACCAGGAACGACGGCGCGTCGGTCGAGACCGCGGAGTCGGGGCCGGTCTGCACCACCTCGCCCCGGGCGTCGGTGAGGACCAGGCCGTCGCCGGTCCGCAGCGGCGCGGCCTCGGTCGCCGTCCCCCACAGGACCAGCGCGGCGACCACGGCGACGCCCGCGCCGCCCAGGACCATCCAGCCGATCCGCTGCGGCCGGGTCGCGGCCACCACGTACAGCCCGAGGGCGAACCCGACGCCGAACCCGCCCATCCGCCCGTCGACGAGCACGTGCACGACGCACAGCAGCGCCAGCGCGAGCGACACCCGCACCGGCCAGCGGCGGCGGAACCACAGCACGACGGTCCCCAGGGCCGTCAGCGCCAACGAGCCGATCGCCCCGGCGTCGGCGGCCGTGGCGCTCCCGAGGAACAGCAGGTTGGCGATGCCGTCGCCGATCTCGGTGACCGAGACCAGCAGCATCAGCGCGCAGACCAGCACGTCGGAGGCCACGGGCCGGCGCGCGAAGAACCGCCGGACGCGTCCGAGCCGCCGCGCGTCCAGCTCGGTGAAGGCCGCCGGCGCCGTGGGGTCGGGCGGCGCCGGGGACGGGTCCTGGCTCAGCGGGTCCTCCGTGCGGGCGGCTGCGGTCGTCGGGACCGCGGCGGAGCGGCCCCGCCCCCTCGCGGGGACGGGGCCACCCTGCCACGGCGTGACGGTCACGGGCCGGGTCAGGCGTCCCGGCGGCGGACCAGGACGAGTGCGGCGCCGAGCAGCACCAGGCCCCAGGCGATCAGGACCCCGTACCCCTGCCACGGCGTCAGCAGGGCGACGTCGCTCGACGCGCGGAGCGCCTCGATGTCCTCGGTCGAGGTCGACAGCACCTGCGACCCGGCGTTCGACGGCAGGAACGGCGTGATGATCGCGAAGAACCGGATGTTGCCGCTGAACCCGGCGATCAGCGTCTCGACGACCAGGAACACGCCGAACACCGTGGCGAGCGCGGCGGCGGACACCCGCAGCAGCGCGCCGATCGCGAAGGAGAACAGCGCCACCCCGACCAGGTACAGCGGCATGGCGATCAGCACCCGGCGGTGCATCTCGTCCGACAGGTCGATGCCGTACTCGGACCCGAGGGTCGGGGCGATCAGCGCCCAGGACAGCAGGGTCGCGGCCGCACCGGTGCCGAACGCGACGGCGAGGACGACGACGCCCTTGGCGAGGACCGCGCCGATCCGGCGCGGCGCCGCGGCGAACGTCGAGCGGATGGAGCCGGTCGAGTACTCCCCGGTGATCGCGAGCACCGCGAGCACGGAGATCACGAGCTGGCCGATCATGACGCCGCTCTGCACGAAGCTCGGCCCGACCTGCTCGGCCGGGATCCCCAGCTCCGCCGGGCTGACGTTCTGGAAGGTGAAGTACGTGGCCAGCCAGGTGAAGCCGGTCTGCGCGACGATCGTGACGATCACGACCCACCAGGTCGAGCGCAGCGTCCAGAGCTTGATCCACTCCGAGCGCACCAGCTTGGCGAAGGACACCGTCGGGGCGTCGGTGCCGGCGGGACGGACGGGGGCGGTCGCGGTCGCGGCGCTCATCGCCGGGCCTCCTTGCGGCTCAGGGGCTGGGCGGCGTCGGGTGCCGCGTCGGGCCCGGTGGGGGCGGAGTGGTACTCGACCGCGTCCGCGGTGAGGGACATGTACGCGGACTCCAGGGAGGCGCGGACGGGGGTGAGCTCGTGCAGCACCACGGCGTTCGCGGCCGCGAGCTCGCCGACGGTCTGCGCGGACGCGCCGACGACCTCGAGCTGGCCCGCCTCGACCGAGGTGACCGTCACGTCGGGTCCGGCCAGCAGCTCGGCGAGGCGGGCGGACTGCGGGCTGCGCACCCGCACCGACTGGCCCGACGCCCCGGCGACGATGTCCGCCACGGGGGCGTCCGCGATGATCCGGCCGCGCCCGATCACGAGGATGTGGTCGGCGGTGAGCGCCATCTCGCTCATGAGGTGCGAGGAGAGGAAGACGGTCCGGCCCTCGTCCGCCAGGTGCCGGACGAGGTTGCGCACCCAGAGCACGCCCTCGGGGTCGAGACCGTTGACCGGCTCGTCCAGGATCAGCGTCCGCGGGTCCCCGAGCATGGCCGCCGCGATCCCGAGCCGCTGGCCCATGCCGAGCGAGAAGCCGCCGACCCGCTTGCGGGCGACCTGGCCGAGGCCGGTCATCTCGACGACCTCGTCCACCCGCGCGCGGCCGATGCCGTGGGTGGCCGCGAGCGCCCGCAGGTGGTTCGTCGCGGACCGGCCGGTGTGCACCGCCTTCGCGTCGAGCAGCGCGCCGACCTCGGTCAGCGGGGACCGCAGCTCCGCGTACGGCTTGCCGTTGACGGTGACGGTGCCGGACGTGGGCCGGTCGAGGCCCATGATCATCCGCATCGTGGTGGACTTCCCGGCGCCGTTGGGGCCGAGGAAGCCGGTGACCTTGCCGGGCTGGACCGTGAAGTCGATCCCGGCGACGGCGGTCTTGGCGCCGTACCTCTTGGTCAGGCCGATTGCCTCGATCATGGTGTCCTCACAGTGGTCTTCTCGGGTACGTCACCAACCTAGGAAACGCCGTCACGCCGCGGAACGGTCGTGCGGCCGAACCTGCGCGGCCCGGCGCTGCGCCCCCGGGGGGACCGGGTCCGTCGTACGGATGACCCCGGCCGGGTGGCCGGCTCGGCCGCAGGTCGCGGGTGCCCGGGATCCGGCGCCGGGGAACTCCTGACGGCCCGGGGGCGTTCTAGGCTCTGGAACCACTGCCGGCTCGCACGCCGAACCGACCCTGGAGGACGCATGACCAACCCGGTGTTCAGCAACAGCGCGGTCTTCGGTGACCCGCGCGCCCGCGGCAACAAGGCCGCCCGTCAGCGGCAGGGGCAGCACGGGCACGGCGGGACGGCCACGGCCGGTGCGCCCGGCACGTACGGCGCGACCGGTCCCGTGGTCGAGGCCGCCACCCTGGAGCAGATGTACGGCGCCCCGACCGCGACCACCCGGGACACGGGCCGCCTGACCTACGACGACGTCATCGTCAAGACCGGCGGGCTGCTCGCGCTGCTGGTCGTCGTCGCGGCGGCGACCTGGTTCACGGTCCCGGCGATCTGGCCGCTCGGTGCGGTGGTCGGCCTGGTGCTCGGCCTGGTCAACGCGTTCAAGCGCGAGCCCAGCCCGCTGCTCATCACGCTGTACACGGTCGCCCAGGGCGTGTTCCTCGGCGGGATCAGCCTGGCGTTCCAGAACATGACGTTCGACGGCAAGGGCGTGCAGCCGATCGTGCTGCAGGCCGTCGTCGCGACGTTCGCCACCTTCGGCGCCGCGCTGTTCCTGTTCTCGTCCGGCCGGGTGCGGGTGACGCCGAAGTTCACGCGCTGGCTGCTCGTCGCGATGGCCGGCTACCTGGCGTACTCGCTGGTGAACGTCGGGCTCATGCTGTTCGGCGTGGGCGACGGCGCGTACGGCCCGCTGCGCAGCGGCGCGGTCGGCGTCGTCGCCGGCCTGTTCGCCGTCGGCCTCGCGGCCGCCAGCCTGATCATGGACTTCGACGCGATCAAGCGCGGCGTCGAGCAGGGCGCCCCGGCCAGGACGGCCTGGTCCGCCGCGTTCGGCCTGATCGTCACCCTGGTGTGGCTGTACCTGGAGATCCTGCGGATCCTCGCGATCCTCCAGGGCCGCGACTAGCACCCACCGACGACGGCCCCGGCGCCCGGCCCTAGGCTGGACGGCGGGGCCGTCGCGCGTCCCCGCCACCGTCCAGCCGCCTGGGAGCACCGTGAAGTACGCGCAGCACATCTCCGAGCTCGTCGGGAACACCCCCCTCGTCCGGTTGAACGCCGTGACCGCGGGCCTGTCCGCGACGATCCTGGCGAAGGTCGAGTACCTGAACCCGGGCGGCTCGGCCAAGGACCGGATCGCGTTGAGGATGATCGAGGCCGCCGAGGCCTCCGGCGAGTTGCGGCCCGGCGGCACGGTCGTCGAGCCCACCAGCGGGAACACCGGCGTCGGGCTGGCCCTGGTCGCCCAGCGCAAGGGCTACCGCTGCGTGTTCGTCTGCCCGGACAAGGTCTCGGAGGACAAGCGCGACGTGCTGCGCGCGTACGGCGCCGAGGTGGTCGTCACCCCGACCGCCGTCCCGCCGGAGCACCCCGACTCGTACTACTCGGTCTCGGACCGCCTGGTCACCGAGATCGAGGGCGCCTGGAAGCCGAACCAGTACGCCAACGTGAACGGCCCCGCGAGCCACTACGCCACGACCGGCCCGGAGATCTGGGCCGACACCGACGGCCGCGTCACGCACTTCGTCACCGGCGTCGGCACCGGCGGCACCATCACCGGTACCGGGCGGTACCTGCACGACGCGTCCGCGGACCGCGCCGAGGCCGACGGCGGCCAGGTCCGGGTGGTGGGGATCGACCCGCAGGGGTCGGTGTACTCGGGCGGCGACGGGCGGCCGTACCTGGTCGAGGGCGTGGGCGAGGACTTCTGGCCGGCCGCCTACGACCCGGCGCTCCAGGACGCGATCATCGCCGTCTCGGACGCGGACTCGTTCGCGATGACCCGTCGCCTGGCCCGCGAGGAGGCCCTGCTGGTGGGCGGGTCCTGCGGCATGGCCGTCGAGGGCGCGCTGCGCCTCGCGCGGCGGCTCGAGGACGAGGACCCGGAGGTCGCGGCCCGCGCGGTCGTCGTCGTGCTGCTGCCGGACAGCGGGCGCGGCTACCTGTCGAAGATCTTCAACGACCGCTGGATGCGGTCCTACGGGTTCCTCGACGCCGAGCACGGCGCCACCGTCGCGGACGTGCTCCGGACCAAGGACGGCAGCCTGCCCGCCCTGGTGCACACCCACCCCAACGAGACGGTCCGCGACGCCATCGAGATCCTGCAGGAGTACGGCGTCTCGCAGATGCCCGTCGTCGGGGCCGAGCCGCCGGTGAAGATCGGCGAGGTCGCCGGGTCGGTCTCGGAGCGGGAGCTGCTGGACGCCGTGTTCTCCGGCGCGGCCGCGCTGTCCGACCGGGTGGACCGGCACATGTCCGCCGCGCTGCCGCTGATCGGCGCCGGGGAGACGGTCGAGTCGGCGCGCGAGTCGCTGCAGAAGCACGACGCGCTGATGGTGGTCGACGACGGCCAGCCGGCGGGCGTCCTCACCCGGCACGACCTGCTGGCGTTCCTCGCGCACTGAGGCCCGCCCGCGCCGGGGTCAGGCGCGCAGGACGTGCCGGTCGACGAAGGCGTTCCGGAACGTGCCGGCCGGGTCGGTGCGCTCGACGAGCGCCCGGAAGTCGTCCAGCCGCGGGTAGAGCTCCCGCGGGTCGGCACCGGGCGCCCCGAGGGTGGCGAACAGCTTGCCCCAGTGCGGGCGCGCGCCGAACGGGGCCAGGGCGGCCTCGATGCGCGGCAGCACCGCCTCGACCTCGGGCTGGCGGGGGAGCCAGGTGAGGTGCAGGCCGACGCGGTCGTCACCCGAGGCCGTGCTGAGCCAGAGGTCGTCGGCCGCGATCGTCCGCACCTCCGCGACCTGCAGCAGCGGCGCCACGACCGGGCCGAGCGCCCGCATCGCCTCGATCGCCGCGACGGCGTGCGGGCGCGGGACCAGGTACTCCGACTGCAGCTCGTCGCCGTTGCTGGGCGTGAACGCGAGCCGGAAGTGCGGCAGCCGCTCGTGCCACGGACCGGGGACCCCCAGCTGCTCGGTGCAGCTGACCGGGTCGATGCCGGGCAGCGGGTGCAGCGGGGCGGTCGCCGGGCGGGCGCCGAACAGGTCGCCGCGCGGCTCGTAGGCCGTCCCCGGGGCGAGGCGGGTCTTGCGCCAGACCTGCCGCACGGTCGGCCCCACCCAGTCCGTGAACAGGCTGACCGAGTCGGCGGACGAGGTGACCTCGTCGAACCGGCCCAGCACGGCGTCCCACGGCAGGTCCGTGTGCACCTCCTGCGCGACGTCGTAGGCGGGTTCG
>DAMBCY010000099.1:10338-11446 GCA_032056255.1 Cellulomonas sp.
GACGTCGAGGGTCACGCGCACGACGACACCGAGCGCCCCGAGCGCCACCACCGCTCCGGGGAAGTCGGCGTCGCCGCGGGCCAGGTGCCGCAGGGAGCCGTCGGCGGTCACCAGGTCGAGGGCCGCCACGGCGGCGGACAGGTTCCGGGACCGGTCGCCCGACCCGTGCGTGGCCGTCGCGACCGCCCCGGCCACGGAGATGTGCGGCAGGGACGCCAGGTCGTGCAGCGCCCAGCCCCGCGGGTGCAGCACCTGGGCCAGCGCGCCGTACCGCGTCCCGGCCGACACGGTCACCGTGCGGGAGCCGGCGTCCACCCGCACGTCGGGGTCGAGGCCGTCGAGCCGCACCAGGTCGTGCTCGGTGTCGGCGAGGTCGTTGAAGCAGTGCCGGGTGCCCAGCGCCCGCACGCGGCGCGCGCCCGCCACGACCTCCTGCACCTGCTCGACGGTGCGTGGCTCGTGCACGCGCGCGGCGGCGTAGGTGCGGTTCCCGGCCCAGGTGGTCAGCGACATCGGTGCTCCCGTCCCGGCGGGCGCCCCTCGCCCGCCGGGACCGACGCTAGCCCGCGAGCCGCGGCACGCGTTCGCGGGCCGGGCCCGACTGGCGGCAAGATGGGCGGCGTACCGCTCACGACCAAGGAGACGTCATGCCCGCCACGCTGCCCGAGGCCACCGGATCGTTCGGCGAGAAGCCGATCCTGACGTTCCCGGAGGGCGACGCCCCCGCCGAGCTCGAGGTGCTCGTCCTGTCGCCCGGCGACGGCGCGCTCGTCGAGGCCGGCGACGACCTCGAGGTGCACTACCTCGGCCAGTCCTGGAAGGGCGGCGTGTTCGACAACTCGTACGACCGCGGCTCCTCGATCTCGTTCCCGATCGGGGTCGGCGCCGTGATCGGCGGCTGGGACGAGGGTCTGGTCGGCCAGCCGGTCGGCTCGCGCGTGCTGCTGTCGATCCCGCCGCACCTGGGCTACGGCGACCGCGGCGTGCCGCAGGCCGGCATCAAGGGCGGCGACACCCTGGTGTTCGTCGTCGACATCGTCGGCACGCACTGACGCCACCCGCGCCCCGCCGCGCCGCCGCCCGCGCCCGCACCGGGCCGGGCGGCGGC
>DAMBCY010000100.1:0-6149 GCA_032056255.1 Cellulomonas sp.
GATCGCCTGCGGGCGGTACGAGGGGATCGACGCGCGGGTGGCCGAGCACTACGCCACCCGGCCCGGCGTGCGGGTCAGCGAGTTCTCCCTCGGCGACTACGTGCTCAACGGCGGCGAGGCGGCCGCGCTGGTGCTCGTCGAGGCCGTCGTGCGGCTGCTGCCCGGCGTCGTCGGGAACCCGGCGTCGCTGGTGGAGGAGTCGCACGGCAGCGCGGGCCTGCTGGAGTACCCCGTCTACACGAAGCCGCCGGCCTGGCGGGAGCACGAGGTCCCGGAGGTGCTGCTGTCCGGCCACCACGGCCGCGTCGAGCGCTGGCGCCGGGACCAGGCGCTCGCGCGCACGGCCGCGCGTCGGCCCGACCTGCTGCGGCGGCTGGACCCGGCCGGGCTGGACAGGGCCGACCGCGCGGTGCTCGCCGAGCTCGGCTGGACGATCGGCGACGACGGGCCGGCGCCGGCCGGGACCGCCGCGCCCTGACCCGTTTCGACCGCACGGGTGCTGCTGTGGCAGACTGGTCGGTCGGTGCGCGTGGGTCGCGTCTCTGCCACAGGGGAGACGAACGACGACCTGCCGAGCGATCGGCCGCGCTCCTCACACTGCCATCCCGGCACCGCAGGGTGCCGACGACGACGCGCGTGACCTGTGGCACGGCGGGAAAGCGACACACGATGTCCCACATCCTCGACCAGGTCGACGCGGCCTCCCTCCGCACCGACATCCCGGACTTCCGCGCCGGCGACACCCTGAAGGTCAACGTCAAGGTCGTCGAGGGCAACCGCTCTCGCGTCCAGCTCTTCCAGGGCGTCGTCATCGCCCGCCAGGGCGACGGCGTCCGCGAGACCTTCACCGTCCGCAAGGTCTCGTTCGGCGTCGGCGTGGAGCGCACCTTCCCGGTGCACTCCCCGACGCTGGAGTCCGTCGAGGTCGCGACCCGCGGCGACGTGCGACGCGCGAAGCTGTACTACCTGCGCAACCTCCGCGGCAAGAAGGCCAAGATCAAGGAGAAGCGCGACACGGTCCCGGCCAAGAAGGCCTGAGCACCTGCTCCGACGCGACGGGCGGCACCCACCAGGGGTGCCGCCCGTCGGCGTCCTGCGGAGCGGGTCGTGCGCATCCGCGCGCACGGCGTGTGCCGGTAGGCGACGGGTGGTCCGGCGTGGGAGGGTGATGCGGTGACGGACCAGGACGCAGCGGCTGCCGAACCCAGGACGCGAGCCGAGGCCGGGTCCCGCGACCCGCACCGGCGCGGGCCGGTCATGTCGTTCCTCCGCGAGACGTCGATCATCCTGGTCAGCGCCGTCGTGCTGTCCTGGGTGGTCAAGACGTTCCTCGCGCAGGCGTTCTTCATCCCGAGCGCCTCCATGCACGACACGCTCCTCGAGGGCGACCGGGTGCTGGTGAACAAGCTCGCACCCGGGCCCTTCTCGCTGCACCGCGGGGACGTCGTGGTCTTCGCCGACCCGGGCGGCTGGCTCCAGGGGCAGGAGGTCCCGCAGACCACCGTCGTCCAGGACGCGCTGATCGCCATCGGCCTCATGCCGCAGCAGTCCGAGGACCACCTCATCAAGCGCGTCATCGGCCTGCCCGGCGACGAGGTCTCCGCCACGGGCGACGGCTCGCCGGTCGAGGTCAACGGCGTGCCGGTCGACGAGACCGCGTACCTCGCCCCCGGTGCCAGCCCGAGCGAGCGCGCGTTCACCGTGACCGTGCCCGAGGGCTCCGTGTGGGTGATGGGCGACAACCGGCAGCACTCGGCCGACTCGCGGTGGCACCTGGGCGACCCGGGCGGCGGCGCGGTGCCGATCGACGACGTCGTGGGCACGGCGTTCGTCACGCTGTGGCCGCTGGACCGGCTGGGCCTGCTGCGCAACCCCGGCGACGTCTTCGCGGACGTGCCCGACCCGTCATGACGCTGCTCGACGACGCCCCCCGCCGCGCGACCGGGACCCGTCCCGTCCCGACGCTGCGGCACGAGCGCGCCCTGATCCGCGACGGCGCCGTGCTGGTGGCCGGCATGGACGAGGTGGGGCGCGGGTCGCTCGCCGGGCCGGTGAGCGTCGGGGTCGTCGTGGTGGACGCCGCCACCCGCACCGGACCGCGCGGCGTGGCGGACTCCAAGCTGCTCACCGCCGCCGCCCGCACCGCGCTCGTCCCCGCGCTGAGCCGCTGGGGCGTGGCGCGCGCCGTCGGGCACGCCAGCGCCGCCGAGATCGACGCGCTCGGCATCATCGCCGCGCTGCGCCTGGCCGGCCAGCGGGCGCTCGCCGCGACGGTCGCCGTGGTCGGGCCCGTCGACGCGGTCGTCCTGGACGGGTCGCACGACTGGCTGACCCCGCCCGCGCAGGGGGAGCTGTTCGCCCCGGAGCCCGACCCGGTCGTGGCGCTCGTCGGCTCGCCCGTCGTCCACCTGCGGGTCAAGGCCGACCGGACGTGCGCGAGCGTCGCCGCCGCGAGCGTCCTGGCCAAGTGCGAGCGCGACGGGATGATGGTGGAGCTGTCCGCCCAGCACCCCGAGTACCGGTGGGACTCCAACAAGGGCTACGCGTCCGAGGAGCACGTCGCGGCGCTGCGGACCCTCGGGCCCAGCCCGTGGCACCGGCGCTCCTGGCGGCTCCCGCTCGGCGCCTGAGGTGCGGACGCAGCCCGGGGATGGGGGATGATGGTCCGGTGAGCGCGGAGGACCTGGAGAACTACGAGACCGAGATGGAGCTCGCGCTCTATCGCGAGTACCGCGACGCGGTGGGCCTGTTCTCGTACGTCGTCGAGACCGAACGCCGGTTCTACCTGGCGAACCACGTCGACCTGCAGGTGCGGTCCGCCGCCGGCGAGGTCTACTTCGAGCTGACGCTCGCCGACGCCTGGGTGTGGGACGTGTACCGCTCGGCGCGGTTCGTGAAGTCCGTGCGCGTCGTGACGTTCAAGGACGTCAACGTCGAGGAGCTCGTCAAGGCCGACCTCGACCTCGGCGGCGGCGGCGGCTTCACGCGCTGAGCGCGGCCCCGACCCGCTCCAGCCACGCGCGCACCAGCGCGGCGACCAGGTCGGGCTGCTCGAGGTGCGCGTTGTGCCCGGCGTCGTCCAGCACGGCCGCGGTCGCCCGCGGGTAGTGGTCGAGCACGCCCAGGGCGTCGCGGTACCCGACGACGTGGTCGTGCCGGCCGGTGACCAGCAGCGTCGGCCCCTCGAACGGCGGCCCGTCCTCGGGCACGACGGACGGTTCGTACCGCTCGCGGAGGCGGGCGAGCGCGGCGGGGTCCGCCGCGCGGATCCCCGGCAGCACGTGGTCGCGGAAGAGGGCCCAGGTGCGCGGCGACTGCACGACGGCCATCTCGGTGAACGCCGCGGCCTCCTCGGGCTCGAGCGAGGCGACGAGGGCGGGATCGGGCGACGTCACCCGCTGCGGCGGCAGGTCGCGGACCGGGCCGACCACCGGGCAGATCAGCGCGAGGCCGGCGACCTGGTGCGGCAGCCGCGCGGCGAGCCCGCGGGCCAGGCGGCCGCCGTAGGACGCCCCGAGCACCGCGAACGGCTCCGTCCCCACCTCCTGCGCGACCACGTCGGCGAGCGCGTCGAGCACCGCGTCGGTGCTCGACGCGGGCACGTGGGTGCTCCGTCCCATGCCGGGCAGGTCGACGTAGAGCCGGCGCCACGCCCCGGCGGAGGCCAGGGCCTCGTCGAGGGGCGTCAGGAGCCGGTGGTCCACGCCGAAGCCGTGCACCAGCAGGACGGTGGGCCCCTCGCCGCGGGCGGTGCGGTACATCGGTGTCCTCCAGGGGTGTCGGCCGGCAGGGGCGCCGGCGCGCCGCGACACTAGCGGCGCCCTCCGACACGCCGGTTCCGCACGGTGAGCGGTCACCGACTCCTCCACAGGCGTCCGGCACGTGCGTCGTCCCCCGGCGGGGCCGTCGACGCGTGCGTCGGACCGGGGTCGTGCCCGAGCCTCGGGGCGGAGGTGACGCGCATGCGCACGAGGAACGAGACCGGACGGCTCGGCGAGGACCTGGCGGTGGCCCACCTGGAGGCGCGGGGCTTCCAGGTGCTCGACCGGAACTGGTACGGGCCGAGCGGCGAGCTGGACGTCGTCGCGTACGACCCGGAACACGACGCGGTCGTCGCGGTCGAGGTGAAGACGCGGCGGGGCCGCACGTGCGGCACGCCCGCGGAGGCGGTGACGCCGCAGAAGGTGCGTCGGTTGCGGGCGCTGCTCGCCCAGTGGCTGGCCGGGCACCACGTGCACGCCGACGAGGTGCGGATCGACGTGGTCGCGATCGAGCTGGATGCCGACGGCCCGGCGCGGGTGGACCACCTGGAGGGGGTCTGCTGATGGCGCTGGGACGCACCCGCGCCGCGGGGCTCGTCGGGCTGGCGGGACACGTGGTCGAGGTGGAGGCGCACCTCGCGTCGGCGCTGCCGGCGTTCGTGCTCGTCGGGCTGCCCGACGCCTCCCTGGCCGAGGCACGGGACCGCGTGCGCGCCGCGGTCGGTTCCACGGGGCTGACCTGGCCGAACCGGCGCGTGACCGTGAACCTGTCGCCCACCGGCGTGCCCAAGTCCGGACCGGCGTTCGACCTCGCCGTCGCGGTGGCGGTCCTCGCCGCCGCGGAGCAGCTCGACCCGGCCCGGGCGGACCGGACCCTGCACCTCGGAGAGCTCGGGCTCGACGGGCGGCTGCGGCCCGTGCGGGGCGTGCTGCCCGCGGTGGCGGCCGCCGTCGCCGCGGGGTTCCGGGACGTGGTGGTGCCGGAGGCCGACGCGGCGGAGGCGGCCCTCGTGCCCGGGGCGCGCGTGGTCGGCTGCCGCAGCCTCGCCGAGGTCGTGCACCGGCACGGGGGCTCGGTGCAGGTGCCCGACGTGGCCGCCGTGCGTCGTCGGTCCGGCACGGCGCACGGACGGGCCGCCGCCGGGGACCTGTCGGACGTGATCGGGCAGTCGGAGGCCCGGGCCGCGGTCGAGGTCGCCGCCGCGGGGGCGCACCACCTGCTGCTCGTCGGTCCACCGGGGGCGGGCAAGACCATGCTCGCGTCCCGGCTGCCGGGCCTGCTGCCGGACCTGGGCGAGGCCGAGGCGGTGGAGGTGACGGCGGTGCACTCCGTCGCCGGCACGTTCGACCCCGTCGACGGCCTCGTCCGCCGGCCGCCGTTCGAGGACCCGCACCACACCGCCACCCCGGCGAGCATCGTCGGCGGCGGTTCGGGCGTGCCGCGGCCCGGTGCCGCCTCTCGTGCCCACCGGGGCGTCCTGTTCATGGACGAGGCCCCCGAGTTCCCCGCCGCGGTGCTGCAGACGCTCCGGCAGCCGCTGGAGCACGGGGAGCTGGTCATCCACCGGTCCGCGGGGTCCGCGCGGTACCCGGCGCGCTTCCAGCTCGTGCTCGCCGCGAACCCGTGCCCGTGCGGCCGGGCGGTGGGCGCCGGGCTGTCCTGCACGTGCTCCTCGCTCGAACGCCGCCGGTACTTCGGCAAGATCTCCGGTCCGCTGCTGGACCGCGTCGACGTGCAGGTCGAGGTGCCGGCCGTCGCCCGTGCCGCCCTGACCGGCCCGGAGGAGGAGTCCACCGCCGTCGTGGGGCTGCGGGTCGCCGCGGCGCGCGCGGCCCAGGAGCACCGGTGGGGCGGCAGCCCGTGGCGCGTCAACGCCGAGGTCCCCGGCCGGGTGCTCCGGGAGCGTCTCGGTGCCGACCCGGGACTCCTCGCGCCCGTCGACCTCGCCGTCGACTCCGGGTGCCTGACGCTGCGCGGCGCGGATCGCGTGCTGCGGCTGGCGTGGACGATCGCCGACCTCGCGGGACGCGCCGCACCGGGCCGGGGCGACGTGGGACTCGCCATGTCGCTGCGCACCCGGGGGCAGGTGGGCGCATGAGCGGGCCGACGGGCGGGACGGGGGCAGGGCCGGCGCCCACGGCACTGCCGGGGTCGTGGACGGTCCGCCGGACGGAGGTGGCGCCCGGGCCGGGTGCGCGGCCGCTGGACCCGCACGACGACCCCGACGTGCTGGCGCGGGTCGGGTGGAGCGTGCTCGCCGAGCCGGGCGACGCCGTCGCCGGAGCCGTCGTGGCGGCGCTGGGCGCGCCGGAAGCCCTCGCGTGGGCCGCCTGGGCCGTGACCGCGACGCCGGACGCGGCAGCTCGGGCCCTGCGGGTCGCCGTGCG
>DAMBCY010000100.1:6159-9385 GCA_032056255.1 Cellulomonas sp.
CGGCGGGGGCGGGTCCCGGGGCGGCGGGACCGGTGGGCCGGGCTGGACCGACGGAGCCGGCGGGATCGGTGGGACCGGCGGAGCCGGTGGGGCTGGCGGGACCGGCGGGGTCGGTGGGGCCGGCGCCGGTCGTGCGGACGACGCGTCGGTCTCGACGCGGGTGCTGGGGCGGGCGCTGCCGCGGTGGGCGCCACGGTTCGCCGGGCTGGAGCCGCGGCACACGCTGGAGGCGCTCGCCGCCGTCGAGGGTGCGGTGCTCGTGCCCGGCCGGCCGGGGTGGCCCGAGCGGCTGGAGGACCTCGGGCACGCGGCCCCGGTGCTGCTCTGGGTCCGGGGCGAGCACGACCTGCGCACGCTCGTGCACCGATCGGTCGCGGTCGTCGGCGCCCGTGCCGCGACCGCGTACGGGCAGCACGTGGCGGTCGGCCTCGGACGCGGGCTCGCGTCCGGGGAGGTGACCGTGGTGTCCGGGGGCGCCTTCGGGATCGACGCCGCGGCGCACCGGGGTGCGGTGCTGGCAGCAGGGCCGACCGTCGCGTTCCTCGCCGGGGGAGTCGACCGGCCCTCTCCGGCCGGCAACCTCGACCTGCTCGACCGGGTGCGCTGCGAGGGCGGGGCCCTCGTGGCGGAGAGCCCGCCCGGCACGCCGCCGACCCGGTCGCGGTTCCTCCTGCGGAACCGGCTGATCGCCGCCGTCACGGGGGCGACCGTGGTCGTCGAGGCCGCGTGGCGGTCCGGCGCCCTCAGCACGGCCGCGCGGGCGGCTGAGCTGCTGCGGCCCGTCGGGGCGGTGCCGGGGCCGGTGACGTCCATGGCGTCGGCCGGCTGCCACCGGCTGCTGCGAGACGGAGGGGCGGTGTGCGTGACCGACGCCTCGGAGGTGGCCGAGCTCCTCGGTGGGGCGACGGTGCCGGGTGGTGGTGCGGACGGGGAGGTGCTGCCCGGCACGGTCGGGCCGGGGACGGCCGACCCGACGGACCGGGCGGACAGCGCCGAGTCCCGCGTGCTCGACGCGCTGCACCGGAGCCGGGTCGGGTCGGCCCTGGACATCGCCCGGCGCGCGGGGCTGGGGGAGCGCGAGGCGTCGGCGGCGCTCGGGCTGCTGGAGCTGTCCGGGGCTGCCGAGCACGTGCCGGGCGGGTGGCGGCGGCGTGCGGGGGAGTGAGTCCGGCGGTGCCGTCACGCGCGGGGGTGCCGCGCGGGCCCCGGGGGCGCCCACGTCGATCGGGAACGCGGTGCCGTCACACGCGCGGGTGCCACGGCACCGCACCTCCCGCAACCGGTCCGGGGGCGGCGGCACCCGTGCGGGTGCCCCGCGGTGGGTGATGACAGGTCCGACTGGTGGACACGATGACCGCGGACCACCGCTCAAGTCGCCCGAAATCCGACCCGAAATCGGACAAATACCCGCGATTCGGTCAGGTGTGGGTGAATCGCGCCACAGAGTGCTTGTCGCCCGGAGGTGTGACGGGCGACCGTAGTCCCGTGCAGACGGGGGCGGGAGCGACGACGGCACCGGGGTCCTCCCCGGTGGTCGACGAGTTCGTCGTGCACCTGCGGGCCCAGCGCGGCCTGTCCGAGAACACCGTGCGTGCCTACGTCGGGGATCTCACGGCACTCGCGGGCTACGCGCGACGGCACGGTGTGCCGTCGCTGACGGACGTCGACATCGTGACGCTGCGGGGCTGGCTCGCCTCGATGGCCGCGACCAGCCGCAGCCGCGCGACGCTCGCTCGCCGGGGTGCCGCGGCCCGGACGTTCTACGCCTGGGCGGCCCGGACCGGGCGCGTCGCGCAGGACCCCGCGCTCCGGCTCGCCAGCGCCCGCCCGGCGCAGCACCTGCCGACCGTGCTGGACCAGGGTGCCGCGGCGACGCTGCTCGAGACGGCCCGCACCCGCGCGGACGACGGTGATCCGGTGCACCTGCGCGACTGGGCCGCGCTCGAGCTGCTGTACGCCACCGGCGTGCGGGTCGGGGAGGTGTGCGGCGTGGACGTCGACGACCTGGACCTGGGCACCCGCACCGTCCGCGTGACCGGCAAGGGCGACAAGCAGCGGGTGGTCCCGGTCGGGGAGATCGCCGTGGACGCCACCCAGGCGTGGCTCGGCCGCGGCCGGCCGGCGCTCGCCACGCCGACGTCCGGTCCGGCGCTGCTGCTCGGCCGGCGCGGTGCCCGGGTCGACCAGCGTCAGCTCCGGGAGGCCGTGCACCGCATCGCGCGACTCGCCGAAGTCGATGACGTGGCGCCCCACGCTCTGCGACACTCGGTGGCGACGCACCTGCTGGAGGGCGGCTCCGACCTCCGCAGCGTGCAGGAGGTCCTGGGGCATGCCAGTCTCGCGACCACGCAGCGATACACCCACGTGACCGCGGACCGTCTCCGCGCGTCCTACGAGCAGGCACACCCCCGAGCATGACGTCCGAGATGGAGAGCCCCATGTCAGTCCCGGCTGAGGACACGGCCCAGGCGGCGGCTTACCCGTGGCGTGCGACGAGCGCCCCGCTCGGGGTCATCCCGCGCCAGCAGTCGCCCGACCCCGACCTCGTCGCGGGCGAGCTCGTGCTGATCACGCTGCCCGGGCAGGGTGGTGCGCTCGGCACCGGGCCCGACGCCGAGGCGGACGGGGCCGACCTCGACGGCGTCGTGGTGACGCTCTCCGCCGTGGCCGACGACATCGACCAGCTCGCCGACCTCGACGAGCCCGCCGACCTCGAGGCGACCCCGGTCGACCTGGTCGCGCTCGACTGGCAGCTGTTCAAGTCCGGCGGCGACCGCCTGGTCCGCGAGCGGCTCATCCTGCACTACGCCCCGCTCGTCACGGCCGTGGCCGGCCGGGTCGGCATGCGGCTGCCCGCGATGGTCGAGCAGGCCGACCTCGTCTCCTACGGCATGTTCGGGCTGATCGACGCGATCGAGAAGTACGAGCCCGGACGCTCGGTGAAGTTCGAGACGTACGCGAGCTCCCGCATCCGCGGCGCGATCATCGACGAGCTGCGCGCCATGGACTGGATCCCGCGCTCGGTGCGCACCAAGGCCCGGGCCGTCGACCGCGCGTACGCCGAGCTCGAGAGCGAGCTGCACCGCGTGCCCTCGGAGAGCGAGGTCGCCGCCCGGCTGCAGATGGACATCCGCGACCTCCGGGCGCTGTTCACCCAGCTCTCGACGGTGAACGTGGCCGCGCTGGACGAGCTGCTCGGTGCGGGTGAGGACCGCGGCGACCGGCT
>DAMBCY010000100.1:9395-11407 GCA_032056255.1 Cellulomonas sp.
CGACCGGCTGTCGCTGCTGGACACCCTCGGGGACGACCGCACGCCGGACCCGGAGAACTCGTTCGAGGCCCAGGAGACGAAGTTCCTGCTGGCCCGGGCGATCGACCAGCTCGGCGAGCGCGAGAAGCTCGTCCTGGTCCTCTACTACTACGAGGGCATGACCCTCGCCGAGATCGGCCGGGTGCTCGGGGTCACCGAGTCCCGGATCTCGCAGATGCACACCGCGGCGATGCTGCGGCTGCGGGCACGGCTCACCGAGGCCGACCGGGGCTGAGGCCCCGCCCGCGCGGCCGAGCAGCACCACCGGCCCGCCGCGGAGCAGCACCATCGGGTCGAGGTACGTCCCCCCGTCCCGCACCCCCCAGTGCACGCACGTCTCAGGGGCGCAGTGGCCGGGTGCACCGGACAGCACCCCGACCACCGCCCCCGCCGCGACCCGGGTGCCGACGGCGACGACCGCGGTGACCGGCTCCATCGAGCTGCGCAGGCCGTCGTCGTGCGTGACCGTCAGGACCGGGCGGTCGACCACGACCCCCGCGTAGGTGACGGTGCCGGGGCGAGGCGCCCGCACGACCGCGCCGACGGGAGCCGCGAGGTCGACGCCACGGTGTCCCGTGGCCCACGGCTGCGCGGGCCCGTCGAACGGCTGCACGACCGTGAGCGGGTCCACCGGCGAGGTCCAGGACGATCCGCCGAGGGCCGTCGGCGGATCGTCCTGGGGCGCGGTGCCGGCCGCCCCGCCCGTCGCCGCGGCTCCGGAGGTCGCGCCAGTCGCCGCGAGGCCCGTCGCCGCGGCGTCCGTCGAGGACGATGCCGCCCGACCTGCCCCGCGCACCCACGTCACGCCCGGGCCGCCAACGGGGGTGAGCAGGAGCGCGAGAGCCGCGCAGACCACCACCCGCAGCGCCGGCGGCGGCACCCGGGGCGGGGGCGGCGTGCCCGTCCCGGCACCGGTGGCGAGGCGGGGGCGGAGCGGTCGGATCGACATGGGGCGACCCTGCCGCGCGGTGGCCGGCCGGGGGCGGCGCGGGGACGACGCCTGGGGACGACGCGGCCTCCGGCAGCCTGTGGAGGACTCGCCGCCGCGCGACGGCGCGGATCGGGGGTGGGTGGTCGGGCGCGATCTGTCGACCGGTGCCCGGGCCGGCGGCGGCCCCGCGTCGCCTCGCCGTGGCTCCCGCCCGTGCCCGTGCCGCCGCAGCCCGTGCCCGCGCCGACTCGCGGTGGCTCCCGCCCGTGCCCGTGCCGCCGCAGCCGTGCCCGCGCCCGCGCGGCCGCAGCCGTGCCCGCGCCCGCGCGGCCGCAGCCGTGCCCGCGTCGCCTCGCCGTGGTTCCCGCCCGCGCCCGCCCCTCCTCCGACGCGCCGATCCGCGTCGGCTCGCCCGCGCGGTCCCGTCCCGGGGTTCGGCTCCCGTCCGGTAGACTCACCTCTGCGACCGGTGCGTGCCGGTCGACATCGCGCGTCATCTCCGAGGATTCGCCCCGTCCCGCTCGTCGGTCCGGTGGTGCGTCCGAGGGCCGGCGTCGGCAGCGGTCCGGGTTCGCCCGGCGTCGACGCGGGTGTGGCGCCAGGGGTGCCGCCCGTCCTGGACGGTACCGACAACCGGACGAGCGGGTCCGCCCAGGCGGGCCCGCGATCAGTGTGCGCGCCCCCGACGTGGGCGCGCCGAGAGGACGTGCCATGGCCGTCGTGACCATGCGCCAGCTGCTCGAGAGCGGTGTCCACTTCGGGCACCAGACCCGCCGCTGGAACCCCAAGATGAAGCGCTTCATCTTCACCGAGCGCAACGGCATCTACATCGTCGACCTGCAGCAGTCGCTGTCCTACATCGACCGCGCGTACGACTTCGTCAAGGAGACCGTCGCCCACGGCGGCACCATCCTGTTCGTCGGCACGAAGAAGCAGGCGCAGGAGCCGGTCGCGGAGCAGGCCGCCCGCGTCGGGATGCCCTACGTCAACCAGCGCTGGCTCGGTGGCATGCTCACCAACTTCCAGACGGTGAACAAGCGCC
>DAMBCY010000101.1:0-11398 GCA_032056255.1 Cellulomonas sp.
CCGACGTTCCGAAGAACCTCCCGAGCCGCAGCGCCGTGTCCGCCGTGACACCTCGCTTGCCGTGCACGATCTCGTTGATGCGCCGCGGTGGGACGCCGATCGAGACGGCTAGCTTGTTCTGCGAGATCCCGAATCCACCGAGGAAGTCCTCCCGCAGCACCTCGCCGGGGTGGATCGCCGCGATCCGCATGTCAGTGGTAGTCAATGAGCTCGACCTCCTCCGGGCCGGTCGGCGTCCACACGAAGCAGAGCCGCCACTGGTCGTTGATCCTGATGCTGTACTGGCCGGCCCGGTCACCTCTCAGCCGCTCGAGCCTGTTGCCCGGCGGGATCCGCAGGTCGTCGAGCCTCTCCGCAGCCCCGATCTGGCGCAGCTTGCGCAGCGCCACCCGCTGGACACGAGGGTCGACCGACGGCACGCTCTCGCGCCGCCAGAGCCGCTCGGTGTCCTTGCTCCCGAACGACCGGATCACGCGCGCACCACACTATAACGGGGAGCGTCAATAACGTCAGGCGTTATACCCGACTCGGCCCGGCCCTGCCGGCAGGCTCCACCCTCGTCGCCGCACCGGCGGCCCAGCATCGCCTTCACCCGAAGAAGCTCGACAGGACGGCCGAGGTGGCGACCCACAGCGCCGATCCCAAGGCACCACCGACTGCCTCATCGCTCCTCGCGCGCAGCCAGTCGACGGTCCCCCGCGCCACGGGCGACTCGACGTCCACCGTCCCGTCGGCCACACCCACGAGCGTGTCCGCCGCCGCAAGGGCTTGAGACCGCTCCAACCCCTCGAGCCGATGGGCATCCCGCCTGACTGCGTCCGCGAGATCGCGATAGCGGGCGGCGACCGTGAGGTCACCACCGGAGACGAGCTGGGTACCGGACCCGTAGTTGACCGGGCCACCTGAGCTGTTGATCACGGTCGGTCCGGCACCGCTCAACGCTCGCGCCATCGTGCGAGGCGTCGCGGCCAGCGCGGTGGGCGGTGCGCCGAGCAGGACGTCCATCAGCCCCCACCCTTCGGCTCTGACGTACCCGTGCCCGGTCATCCACCGGGCCAGCTCGACCGCAGTGCGGCCGTCGAGCCCGAGGTTCCTCCAGTACGACGCGGTCACGCGCACCGGTACGTCCGCATCCGGAGCCAGCTCGACCAGATCCGCGACGACGCTCTCCGCGAGTCCCCGGCAGACCTCATCGGTGAGCCGCCGCGCCGACACGCTGTTCCACCGCCACCCGATCAGCCCCACGCCCACGACGAGCACGACAGCCACCTGCCACCACTCCACCCGCTCCGCTCCGTTCTTCGGGACTCGGACCCGCGCTCCTCGGTACGCGGCCGTCCGTGAGATCCCCGGACCTCGGCGTCCAGCTCTCAGGATGGCAGCTGACTGAGCATACGTTCGCTGAGCAGCTCCTCGGCTGCCGGACGCAGCGCCGGTCGCCCCGATGCGAAGCAGATGCCCAGGCCAGCGCCGGGCTGCTCGACCGTTGGGGTGACCTCCTCCGCGATGAAGGCACGCAGTGCATCCGCGTGGCCCGGACCGGGCTCGGCGAACACGCGCTCGACCGTCGGGGGCGCGGCGCAGTTCAGCGTGATGTTGTCGCAGCCCTGGAGATCACCGCCGGATCAGAGAACGACGTCATCCACCGAGGACACGACGGCGTCGGGTCGTCTGTCCACCGATCGCCCGAGCAGTTCGTCCGCCGCGGAGGCCACAGGAGCTCCTTCAGGCCGGACGCTGAAGCGGCGCTCCACCACGTGACGTCTGCCTGGCGACGCGGCGAGCACTGCGCGCAGACTCCGAAGAGCCCCGGGCCTCTAGACGTTGAACCGGAACTCCACCACGTCCCCGTCGACCATGACGTAGTCCTTGCCCTCGATGCGCGCCTTGCCCGCGGACCGGGCGGCGGCGACGGAACCGGCCTCGACCAGGTCCTCGAACGAGATGACCTCGGCCTTGATGAAGCCCTTCTGGAAGTCCGTGTGGATGACGCCCGCGGCCTGCGGGGCGGTCCAGCCCTGGTGGATCGTCCAGGCGCGCGACTCCTTGGGGCCGGCGGTGAGGTACGTCTGCAGGCCCAGGGTGTGGAACCCGACGCGGGCGAGCTGGTCCAGGCCGGCTTCGTCCTGGCCGTTGTCCGCGAGCATCTCCCTGGCCTCGTCGGGCTCGAGCTCGACCAGGTCGGACTCGAACTTCGCGTCGAGGAAGATCGCGTCGGCGGGGGCGACGAACGCGCGCAGCTCGTCCTGCATCGCGGTGTCGGCCAGCCCGGCGTCGTCGGTGTTGAAGACGTAGATGAACGGCTTCGCCGTCATGAGCTGCAGCGACGCGAGGTCGTCCAGGTCGAGCTTCGCGGCGGCGGCGCCCTGGAACAGCGTCTGCCCGGTCTCGAGCACGGCCTGCGCGGCCTGCGCGGCGGCGAGCCCGGCGGGGTCCGCCTTCTTGATCCGCACCTCCTTCTCGAGGCGCGGGATCACCTTCTCGAGCGTCTGGAGGTCCGCGAGGACGAGCTCGGTGTTGATCGTCTCGATGTCGTCCTTCGGCGAGACGCGGCCGTCGACGTGCACGACGTCGGGGTCGGCGAACGCCCGGGTGACCTGGCAGATCGCCTCGGCCTCGCGGATGTTCGCGAGGAACTTGTTGCCGAGGCCCTCGCCCTCGCTCGCGCCCTTGACGATGCCGGCGATGTCGACGAACGACACCGTGGCCGGCAGGATCCGCTCGCTGCCGAAGATGCCGGCGAGCGTCTCGAGCCGCGGGTCGGGCAGCGGCACGACCCCCACGTTGGGCTCGATCGTGGCGAACGGGTAGTTCGCCGCGAGCACCTGCGCGCGGGTCAGGGCGTTGAAGAGGGTGGACTTGCCGACGTTGGGCAGGCCGACGATGCCGATGGTGAGTGCCACGGGCGACCATCCTAGGGGGCCGCGGCGGCGGGCGTCCTCGGGCGACGCCGACGACGGCCGGTTCAGGCGAACGAGCGCAGCGCCTGGAGCAGCTCGGGCGCACGGCGGTCGTAGACCCGCGCGCCGATCCGGATGCCCGCGACCAGCACGCCCCCGCCGAGCACCGGTCCCACCACGGCCGCGAGCACCGAGACGACCGCGTGCCCGGTCGAGATCGCCACCACACCCAGGACGATCGACGGCAGGCACAGCGCGACGAGGGTCAGCATCCCCACCATCTGGGAGACCATGACGGCGAAGGAGGTGCCCTGCGGGGTCGCGAACGGGCTCTCCCCCGGCTTGCGGACCGGGTAGACCACCCGGGCGGAGTACACGGCCGAGGCGCCGAGCCCCGTGGTCAGGACGCCGACCGACATCCCGAGCAGCGCCGGGGCGTCCGCCCAGCGGCCGGTCACGGCGAGCACGGCCACGTCCACGACGACCACGACGAGCCCGCCCACCGCGAGACCGGCGATCGCCCGGCCGGCGCGGTCGGCACGACCGGTCAGCGGCGCCGCCGCGTGCTGCCAGAAGGCGGTCCCGTCCGACGAGACGTCCGCCGAGGACACCCACCCCATGATGAACGCCACGAGCACGCCGGCGCCGAGCAGCGACCCGCCGCCGCGGCCGAGGAACCAGAGCAGCAGCACCATCACGGGCACGACGGCGACCGAGGCGGCGTACCGGGAGTCGCGGATCCAGTAGGTGAGCGACCGGGCCGCGACGGCCCCCGTCGGGGTCGCGGGCACCCGCCCGAAGAAGCCCAGGCCGGTGCTGCGGGCCACCCGGCCGCCGCCCTCCGGCCGGACCAGCGCCGCGGCCAGGGCACGGTCCCAGACGAGCGTCAGCACGGCCAGCGTCGCCGACCCGATCAGGAGCTTCGCGGCGGCCGCGGGCCAGGCGCCGTCCGCGACGTCGGCCGCCAGCGCCCACGGCGCCCCGACCGGGGTCCAGCCCACGACGACCGCGATGCCGGGCAGGGCGTCCGCGACCGCGGCCAGACCCGCGCCGACGCCCAGCACGATCGGGCCCGCGAGGATCAGGGGGACGACGGCGAGGACCGCGGCGACCTCCCGGAACCGCCGACCGGTGACC
Source organism: Cellulomonas sp. (assembly GCA_032056255.1). GTDB lineage: Bacteria > Actinomycetota > Actinomycetes > Actinomycetales > Cellulomonadaceae > Cellulomonas. The sequence continues at coordinate 4,038 of DAMBCY010000101.1, forward strand.
AGCGGGGCGAGCACGGTGGTGACCGCCCGGGAGCCCACGAGGCAGATCGCGGTACCGAGCACCCCGCCCACCAGCGCCGCGGGCACCGCGGCGGGGTCCCGCCACCAGGCCAGCGGGGTCGCGAGGGCGATCACCAGGGTGGCGGCCCCCGGCAGGCCCACGAGGCCCGCGAGCGCGAGCCCCGGCAGCAGCCGGCGCCGCGGGATCGGGAACAGCCGGAACCGCGCGGGGTCGAGCGTCGAGTCGACCCCGAAGGCGACGAGCGGGAGCAGCCACCACCCGGCGACCAGGACGGTGCCGGCCAGGGTGAGGACCGTCCGCGGCAGCTCGCGGTCGCCCTGCACGCCCAGCGCGACCAGCCCGGAGACCGCGAGCACGACGAGGAGCACCGCGTACACGGCGCCGAGCACCAGCCCGACGACCTTCCACACGCTGCTGCGCAGACCGCCCCGCAGCAGGGCGAGCTTCAGTCGGACGAGGTGCGCAACCACGCGAGCGCCCCCTCGGTGTGCCGCCCGCCGACGAGCTCGACGAACCGGTCCTCGAGCGACGCCCCCGCCCGCACCGACTCGACGGTGCCCTGCGCGAGGACGTGCCCGCCGGCGACGACGGCGACGTGGTCGCACATCCGCTGGACCAGGTCCATCACGTGCGAGGAGACCACCACGGTCCCGCCGCCGGCGACGTACGCCGCGAGGATGTCCCGGATGTTCGCCGCGGAGACGGGGTCGACGGCCTCGAACGGCTCGTCGAGCAGCAGGACGCGCGGGGCGTGCACGAGCGCGCAGGCCAGGGCGATCTTCTTGGTCATGCCGGCGGAGTAGTCCACGACGAGGGTGCCCGCGTCGGCGAGAAGATCGAACGTGCGCAGCAGGTCGGCGGTGCGGTCGCGCACCGTGTCCCGGTCCAGGCCGTGCAGCAGGCCGGCGTAGGTGACGAGCTGCTCGCCGCTGAGCCGGTCGAACAGCCGCACCCCGTCGGGCAGGACGCCGAGCTGCGCCTTGACGGGCAGCGGGTCGGCCCACAGGTCCTGCCCGCGGACGAGCACCCGGCCGAAGTCGGGGCGCAGCAGGCCGGTCGCCATCGACAGCGTGGTGGTCTTGCCGGCGCCGTTCGGACCGACGAGGCCGTAGAACGAGCCGGCCGGGACCTCCAGGTCGATGCCCGCGACGGCGATCTTGGTGCCGAACCGCTTCCACAGGCCCTGCAGCTGCAGGGCCGGCGGGGTGGTCCGTGTCGGGACTGGCCGCGGGACCGCGGGGTCGGGTCCTGCCGGCGCCGTCATCGTCCCAGCATAGGGAGGCCGTGTGGGTGGTGCGTGGCAGTCTGCGGGCCATGACGGATCTGGCGCTGGTGGTCGCGCTCGCGGGGGCCCTGCTCGTGGGCGTGGCGGTCGGCTGGCTGGTCTCCGCCGCGCGCGGGGCGACCCGGCTGCGCGCGGCGGAGGTGGACGCGGCCCGGTGGCGCACCGCCGCGGAGCTCGGTGGTGCCCCGTCCGACGACGAGCGGCAGGCCGACCGGTTCCGGGCGCTCGCCGCCGACGCGCTGGCCCAGAGCGGCGAGCAGTTCCTCGCGCTCGCCCACCAGAGCCTCGCCGCGCGGCACCAGGAGCAGTCCGGCGACCTGGCGCAGCGGGAGCAGGCCGTGCGGTCGATGGTCGAGCCGCTCGCGCGCACCCTGGACGCCGTGCGCGCGGAGCTGCGGACCGCCGAGCAGGAGCGGGTGCAGGGCGGGGCCGCGCTCGGCGAGCAGGTGCGGCAGATGCGCGAGGAGGCCGGCCGGCTGCGGGAGCAGACCGCCCAGCTGGTCACGTCGCTGCGCTCGTCGCAGGTCCGCGGCCGGTGGGGCGAGGTGCAGCTGCGCCGCGTGGTCGAGGCCGCGGGGATGGTGCCGCACGTCGACTTCGTCGAGCAGGACCAGGTGCGCACCGCCGACGGGCCGCTCCGGCCGGACATGGTCGTGCACCTCGCGGGCGGCAAGCGCGTGGTCGTGGACGCCAAGGTCGCGTTCCTCGGGTTCCTCGAGGCCGCCGAGGCCCCCGACCCCGCCGAGCGCGACCGTCGGATGGCCGCGCACGCCCGGCACCTGCGCGCGCACGTCGACCAGCTCGCGGCCAAGCGCTACTGGGACCAGTTCAGCCCGTCGCCGGAGTTCGTCGTGATGTTCGTGCCCGCGGAGGCGTTCCTGCACGCGGCGCTCGACGTGGACCCCGGGATCGTCGAGCGGGCGTTCGAGCAGGACGTCGTCATCGCCACCCCCATGACCCTGCTGGCGCTGCTGCGCACCGTCGCGTACGCCTGGCGGCAGGACGCGCTGGCCGACAACGCGCAGGCGGTGCTCGACCTCGGCAAGGAGCTGCACGGGCGGATCGCGACCCTCGGCGGCCACCTGTCCAAGGTCGGGCGGGCCATCGACGGCGCCGCGACCGCCTACAACCAGTCGATCGCCTCGCTGGAGTCGCGGGTGCTGGTCTCGGCCCGGCGGTTCGCGGACCTGCGGGTGGTCGACACGCCCCTCGTGGCGCCCGAACCCGTCGAGCGGCGGCTGTCCGTGGTCACCGCGCCGGAGCTCGTGGCGTGGGAGCAAGCCCGGGTGGTCGGGCTGGAGGGGGACGAGGCCCGCGCGGGGGGCGCGTCCCGGCGGGCCGACGCGCTCGGGGCGCTGGACGACGCGGTGCTGGGCGACGCGGTGCTGGGCGACCTGCGCGCGGACGGCCGACCGGACCTCTGAGCCCGGGCCCCCGGCCGGGTGATCCCGTCGGGCCGGACCGGACGGGTCAGGCGGGGCGGATCGACAGGTCTCGGCGCTGCTCGCGACGCGGCCGCGGGTCACCGGCACCGGCGGCCCTCAGGTCGGCCCGCAGCTCGCGCGGCAGCGAGAACATCAGGTCCTCGGTGGCCGTCCGCACCTCCTCGACGTCCGCGAACCCGTGCGCGGCGAGCACGTCCAGGACCTCGCGGACGAGGATCTCGGGCACCGACGCGCCCGACGTGACGCCGACCGTCCGCGCGCCCGTCAGCCAGGCCGGGTCGACCTGCGCGGCGGTGTCCACCCGGTACGACGCCCGGGCGCCCGCGTCGAGCGCGACCTCGACCAGCCGGACCGAGTTCGAGGAGTTCGCCGACCCCACGGTGATGACCACGTCGCACTCGGGCGCGAGCTTCTTGACCGCGACCTGCCGGTTCTGTGTGGCGTAGCAGATGTCGTCGCTCGGCGGGTCCTGGAGGAGCGGGAACCGCTCGCGCAGCCGCCGGACCGTCTCCATCGTCTCGTCCACCGACAGGGTGGTCTGGGAGATCCACACGACGCGGCTCTCGTCCCGCACGCTGACGTCCGCGACGGCCTCCGGGGACCCGACCACCTGCACGTGCGCGGGCGCCTCGCCCTGGGTGCCCTCGACCTCCTCGTGCCCGGGGTGGCCGATCAGCAGGACGTCCAGGTCGGCGGCGGCGAACCGGACGGCCTCCCGGTGCACCTTCGTCACCAGCGGGCAGGTCGCGTCGATCGTGCGCAGCGACCGGGCCCGCGCCGCCGCGTGCACCGCCGGGGAGACGCCGTGCGCGGAGAACACCACGCGCGCACCCTCGGGGACCTCGTCGGTCTCGTCCACGAACACCGCGCCGCGCGCCGCCAGGGTGTCGACGACGTGCCGGTTGTGCACGATCTCCTTGCGGACGTACACCGGCGCCCCGTAGTGCTCCAGCGCCTGCTCGACCGCGACCACGGCACGGTCCACCCCCGCGCAGTACCCGCGCGGCGCGGCGAGGAGCACGCGCCCGCCCGGGCGGGGCCCGCCCGTCCCACCGCTGTCGGTCACGCGCGCCAGTCTAGGTCCCGAGCCCGTCGCAGGGCGTGCGAGGGAGGGCCCCGGGCGCCCAGGGAGAGCCCCGCGCGCCGAGGGAGAGCCCCGGCGACGCCTCCCCCGGCGCCCGGGGGCCACCGTCGCCCTCCGGGTGGCACCGAGGGAGCGCGGGGAGCGGGGGTGTCGGGGTGGCGTGGGAGGGTGGGGGCGTGCAGCAGTCCTCCGCCGACGTCCGTCCTCCCGCGCCCGGCGCCCGCCCCGACGGGATGCCGGCCGACCTCCCGGCCCGGGCGGCGGACACCAGCGCCGAACGGCCGTGGCCCGTGCGGCTGCTGTCGGCGAAGATCGCGGACTACGTCGCGAAGATGTCGGCCCTGTGGGTGGAGGGCCAGGTCGTGCAGCTCAACCGCCGGCCCGGCGCGGGCATCGCGTTCCTCACGCTCCGCGACACGGACACCGACATGTCCCTGCCGGTGTCGCTGCCCGCGCAGGTGCTCGCGTCGGCCGCGACGCCGCTCGCCGAGGGCGCGCACGTGGTGGTGCACGCCCGCCCGACGTTCTGGACGAAGCGCGGCACGCTGCAGCTCGCCGCGGACGAGGTGCGGGCGGTCGGCGTCGGCGAGCTGCTGGCCCGCATCGAGCACCTCAAGCGGGTGCTGGCCGCCGAGGGGCTGTTCGACGCGGACCGCAAGGTCGCGCTGCCGTTCCTGCCGCGTGTCGTCGGGCTGGTCTGCGGGCGGGAGTCCAAGGCGGAGCACGACGTGGTGGTGAACGCCCGGGCGCGCTGGCCGCAGGTCGAGTTCGTGATCCGGGAGGTCGCGGTGCAGGGCGTCGCGGCGGTGCCGCAGGTCGGCAAGGCCATCGCGGAGCTGGACGCGGACCCGCGGGTCGAGGTCGTCGTGGTGGCCCGTGGCGGCGGCTCGGTCGAGGACCTGCTGCCGTTCAGCAACGAGGCGCTGGTCCGGGCGGCCGCGGCCTGCCGCACGCCGCTGGTGAGCGCGATCGGGCACGAGACCGACACCCCCCTGCTCGACCTGGTGGCCGACTACCGCGCGTCGACGCCGACCGACGCCGCCAAGCGGATCGTCCCGGACGTCGGGGAGGAGCGTGCGCGCGTCACGCAGGCGCTCGGGCGGATCCGGTCGGCGGTCGAGCACCGCGTCGCGCGCGAGTCGGCGGGGCTGGAGCAGGTGCGCAGCCGCCCGGTGCTGGCCCGCCCGCACACGATGGTCGACACCCGGGAGGCCGAGGTGCACCGGATGCGCGACCACGCGCGCCGCAGCCTCGACCACGCGCTGTCCGGGGCGGTGACGTCCACCCGCGCGCTGGCCGCCCAGGTCCGGGCGCTGTCCCCCGCCGCCACGCTGGACCGCGGGTACGCCGTGGTGCAGACCACCGACGGCACCGTGGTCCGTGACGCGACCGACGTCGCCGCGAAGGACTCGCTGCGCGTCCGGGTGTCGCGCGGCGAGATCATGGCGACGGTGCTGGCCGTCGCCCCGGGGCGCCGCCGCCCGGACGCCGCCCCGCGGGACGACGTCGAGGACCCGGCGGCGGGCCGGTGACCCCCACCGCCGGCGGCTCCCGGGTGGACACGGCGTCCGCGACGTTGGTGAGATGGCTCCCGTGAGCTCCTCCTCCCCCGCACCCGGCAGCACCGGCGCCTCCTCGGCCGCGCCCGTCGCCGACCTGTCCTACGAGCAGGCCCGGGACGAGCTCGTCGCCGTCGTGTCCCGGCTGGAGGCCGGGGGCGCCACCCTCGAGGAGTCGCTGACCCTCTGGGAGCGCGGCGAGGCCCTCGCGGCCCGGTGCCAGGAGTGGCTCGACGGCGCGCGTCGGCGGCTCGACGCGGCCCGCGAGGCGGACGGCGACGGGCCGGAACGCGGCGGCGCCGCCTCCTGAGCGCGGCGCCCGGCCGGGACCGCTCCCGCCGGCCGCCCGGGCGACGCCCCTCGTTCCATGACAGCGCTGTACTCCCCTCACCACCCGGCACCGCCGGAACCGAAGGAGCCCGATGACCACCCCGACCACCCCGCAGCCCGCCGCCCGCGCCCTCGTCGTCGGGGAGGCCCTGGTCGACGTCGTCCTGCGCCCCGGCGAGGAGCCCGCGGACCACCCCGGCGGCAGTCCCGCGAACGTCGCGATCGGCCTCGGCCGCCTCGGTCGTCGCGTCGACCTGCTCACCTGGCTGGCCGACGACACCTACGGCGACCTGGTGCGCACGCACCTGACCGGCTCGGACGTGCACGTGCTCGCCGGCGACCGCACCCCGGACCGCACCCCCGTCGCCCGCGCGCACGTCGACGCCGAGGGCGTCGCGACGTACGAGTTCGACCTGACCTGGGACCTGCCGGACCGGTGGGACGAGGACGCCGAGCCGCCGGTCGTCGTGCACACCGGCTCGATCGCGACGGTGATCGCCCCCGGCGGCGAGGCCGTCGCCGCGCTGCTGGCCGCCCGCCGGTCGACGTCGACGCTGACCTACGACCCGAACCTGCGCCCCGCGCTCATGGGCTCCCCCGCGGCGACGCTGCCCGTCGTCGAGCGGCTGGTGGCCCTGGCGGACGTCGTCAAGGTCTCCGACGAGGACCTCGGCTGGCTGCACCCGGGCGTGGCCCCGGTCGAGATCGCGCGCGACTGGGTGCGGCGCGGTCCGGCGCTGGTGGTCGTGACCCTCGGCGGCGAGGGCGCGTTCGCGGTCACGGCCGCGGGTGAGGAGCTGACGATCACCGCGCCGGAGGTCACGGTCGCGGACACGGTCGGCGCGGGCGACTCGTTCATGGGCGGCCTGGTCGACGGCCTGTGGTCCGCGGGCCTGCTCGGCGCCGAGGCCCGCGAGCGCCTGCACGCGATCGCCCCGGACACGGTCGAGGCGATCCTCGTCCGCTGCGCCCGCATCGCCGCGATCACGGTCTCCCGCCCGGGCGCCAACCCCCCGTCCTCCGCGGAGCTCGGCGAGGCCTGACGCGCGGCGGACGGCGCCGGTCAGCCCGCCCGGCGGTGCCGTCCGCTGCTGTCCGCCGTGTCCGCGTCGCGGTGCGCCCGCTCCAGCGCGGCCTTGCGGTCCTCCTCGGTCTCGGCGTCCACGCGGCGCGCGGCGTCCTCGTCGTACGTGAGGTTCTCCCCCGTCTCGGGGTCGAACACCAGGAGCCGCGCCGGGTCGAACCACAGGCTGGCCGTGCTGCCGTCGCGCACCCGGCTCTCGGACCCGAGCGCGACGATCACCTGGGTGCGCATGCCCTCGCCGTCGAGGTCCCGGTCCAGCTCCTCGAGCTTCTGCGCGACGTCGGCGTGCGTGTCGAACGGGATGTACGCGTACAGCTCGGCACCCAGCCACTCGACCACGTCCACGTCCGCGTCGAACGTGACACCGCCGTCGCGCTTGGCGTCGTCCAGCACGTTCGCGTCCTCGACGTGCTCGGGCCGCAGGCCCACGATGACGAGCTCGCGCCCCTCGAGCCGTGCCCGCAGGCCCTCGGGCACCGGCGCCTCCGCGAACGGGAGCTTGAGGGTGTCGCCGTGCACCTCCCCGGGCACGAAGTTCATGGGCGGCGACCCG
>DAMBCY010000102.1:0-2208 GCA_032056255.1 Cellulomonas sp.
TCCAGTTGGCGCGGAACTCGTCGTCGTTCTTGGCGAGGTCGTCGACGATGGCATTGATGAAGCGCGCCTCGCCCCCTTCGCCCTTGACCCAGTTCGCCAGTCTCGGGGGCTCGCCTTCCACCTCCTCGATGATGGAGAAGCCGAGCGAATGGAAGGTGGTGGCCCGGCAACCCAGTTCCCCGGGCTCGACGCCGAGCTGGCGGGCACGTCCGGGACGACCACCTACGAGCGCGGCCGCGGCGGGCAGCAGATCCCGGGCGGGTTCGAGGAGTCCACCCCGGCGGTCGACGGCCGCAGCGTGCAGCTGACCCTCAACGCGGACCTGCAGTTCAAGTCGCAGCAGGCGATCACGGACCAGGTGGCGGCCACCGGCTCCGACTCCGGGACGATCGTGGCGATGAACATCACGACCGGCGAGATCCTCGCGATGGCCGAGTCGAGCACGGTGGACCCCAACGACCCCGGCGCGACCCCCGACCTGCTGGGCGGGTCCAGCGCGGTCGCCAGCATGTTCGAACCCGGCTCGACCGCCAAGATCATCACGATGGCGGCGGCGATCGAGACCGGCCTCGTGGAGCCCACCAGCCAGTTCGACGTCCCGTACCAGTACACGACGGCGAACGGGCAGACGTTCAAGGACTCGCACGAGCACGCGGGCATGCACCTGACGGCCACGGGCATCCTGGCGCAGTCGTCGAACACCGGCACGGTGATGATCGGCCAGAACCTGCCCGAGCAGGTCCGGTACGACTACCTGAAGAAGTTCGGCTTCGGCGAGAAGACCGGCGTCGAGCTGCCCGGCGAGATCTCGGGCACCCTGCACGAGATGGACGGCCTGGACGGCCGGTCGAAGTACGCGATCCTGTTCGGCCAGGCCGTGTCGGTCACCGCGCTGCAGGCGACGTCGGTGTTCGCGACGATCGCCAACGGCGGCGTCCGGGTCACCCCGCACCTCGTCAAGGGCTGGACCGACCCCGACGGCACCTCCACCGAGGCCCCGGCGGCCGAGCGGACCCAGGTGGTGTCCGAGGCGACCGCCGACACCGTGCTGTCGATGATGGAGAGCGCGGTCGACGAGGGCACCGCCAGCGCCGCGGCCATCCCGGGCTACCGGGTGGCGGGCAAGACGGGCACCGCCCAGGCCTGGGCGGCGGACGGCACGCAGGGCATCACGGCGTCCTTCATCGGCGTCGCCCCTGCCGACGACCCGGAGATCGTCGTCAGCGTGATCCTGCACAACCCGCGCACGTCCGAGTGGGGCGGCACCGTCGCGGCCCCCGTGTTCTCCGAGGTCGCCGGCTACGCGCTCACCGACCTGGGCATCGCCCCCAGCGGGACGCAGCCCGAGCTGTTCCCGACGACCTGGTGAGGCGGGTGTGACCCACCTCGCTCCGGCCGCCCCGGTCGCGGGCGCCCGTCGCCCGCGCGGTAGATTCGTCCCCATGACGTCCCCGCAGGGCCGGCTTCGCCCGGAGCACCCCCACCGCCGCAGGGTCGCCGACCTCGCCGACGCGTTCGGGCTCGTCCCGGCCGGTCCTGCCGTCGCGACGGACCTGCTGACCTCGGGAGTCACCGTCGCCAGCGGCGACGCGCTGCCGGGTGACGTGTTCGTCGGCGTCCCCGGCGCCCGCACCCACGGCGCGTCGCACGCCGCGCAGGCCGTCGCCGCCGGCGCCGTCGCCGTGGTGACCGACGCCGACGGCGCGCCGCTGGCCGCCGGCCTCGGCGTGCCGGTGCTGCTCGCGGACGACCCGCGGGGCGTCGCCGGCCCGCTCGCGGCGTGGCTGCACGAGCGTCCCGGGACGCGGCTGACCACCGTCGGGGTCACCGGGACGAACGGCAAGACGACGACCACCTACTTCGTGGACGCCGCGCTGCGCCGGGTGCACGAGCGCACGGTCGTGATGGGCACGGTGGAGCTCCGGATCGGCGAGGAGGCCATCGAGAGCCCCCGCACCACCGTCGAGGCGCCCGTCGTCCAGTCCGTGCTGTCCCTGGGCCTCGAGCGCGGCGCGACCGCGGCGGCGATGGAGGTCTCCTCGCACGCCCTCGCGCTCGGTCGGCTCAACGGGCTGGAGCTCGACGTGGCCGGCTTCACGAACCTGCAGCGCGACCACCTCGACTTCCACGGCGACATGGAGGGCTACTTCCAGGCGAAGGCCCAGCTGTTCCGCGAAGGGCGCGCCCGCCGGGCGGTCGTCGTCGTGG
>DAMBCY010000102.1:2218-11396 GCA_032056255.1 Cellulomonas sp.
CCGCCGAGACCGACCTGCCGGTCGACACCGTCGCCACCCACGTGGGCGCACCCGAGGGGGAGACCGCGGACTGGTCGGTCACCGACGCGGACGTCGGCCTCGACGGCGTGGGATCGACGTTCACGCTGCGTGGCCCCGACGGCACGGAGCACCGGGCCGCCAGCCCCCTGCCCGGGCTGGTCAACGTCTCCAACGCCGCCCTGGCCGTCGTGATGGCGTTCCGGGCGGGCGTCCCGCTGGACGTCGCGATCGACGCCGTCGGCACCGCGCACGAGATCCCGGGCCGCATGGAGCGCGTGATCGAGCGCCGCTCCGCCCCGGACGCGCGCCCGCTGTGCCTGGTGGACTACGCGCACACCCCGGACGCGCTCGTGCTCGCGCTCGAGGCCGTGCGCCCCATCACGCCCGGCCGCCTGATCATCGTGTTCGGGTCCGACGGCGACCGCGACCAGGGCAAGCGCCCGATCATGGGCGCGATCGCGGCCCGGCTGGCGGACGTGCTGGTCGTCACGGACGAGAACCCGCGCTCGGAGGACCCGGCCGCGATCCGGGCCGCCATCCTGTCCGGGGTGCGCGACGAGCGCCCCGACCTCGCCGGCGTGCACGAGTCCGTCAGCCGCACGCAGGCCATCCACGACGCCCTCGACCTCGCGACGGAGCTGGACACCATCATCATCACCGGCAAGGGCCACGAGCCGACCCAGGAGATCGCGGGGGTGTTCCACCGGTACAACGACCGGGACGCGCTGCGGGCCGCGGACGCGGCGCTGACCGCGCGCGAGGGGCAGCGCGCGTGATCGCGATGACGGCGGCGCAGGTGGCGGCCGCGACGGGCGGGCGGCTGCGCCCGGACGGGCTCGACCCCGCGACCGTGGTCTCCGGGCCGGTGGTCGTCGACTCCCGGCTGGCGGGCCCGGGAGCGCTGTTCGTGGCGCTGCCCGGCGAGCACGTCGACGGCCACGACTTCGCCGCGGCGGCCGTGCGCGCGGGCGCGAGCCTGGTGCTGGCCGCGCGGCCGCTGACCGGCGACGACGGCGCGGCGCTGCCCGTGGTCGTCGTCGAGGACGTGGAGCGGGCGCTCGGCGACCTGGCGCGCGAGGTGCTGGTCCAGCTGCGGGAGGCGGCCCTCGAGCCCGGCGGGTCCGGACTGCGGGTGATCGCCGTGACCGGCTCGGTGGGCAAGACCACCACGAAGGACCTGCTCGCCCAGCTCTGCGGCACCGCCGGGCCGACGATCGCGCCGGAGAAGTCGTTCAACAACGAGATCGGCCTGCCCCTGACCGTGCTGCGCGCGGACGAGCAGACGCGGTACCTGGTGCTCGAGATGGGCGCGTCGGGCATCGGGCACCTCACCTACCTCACCGGCATCGCGCCCCCGGACGTCGCGGTCGTGCTCGTGGTCGGGCACGCGCACCTGGAGGGCTTCGGCGGCATCGACGCGGTCGCCCGCGCCAAGGCCGAGCTCGTCGCGGGCCTGGTCCCCGGCGGGGTCGCGGTGCTCAACGCCGACGACCCGCGCGTGCTCGCGATGGCCGAGCAGGCGCCCGGCCCCGTCGCGACCTTCGGCACGACGGCCGGTGCGGACGTCCGCGCCGTCGACCTGCGCGTCGACCGGTCGGGGCGGCTGTCCTTCGCCCTCGACGCGGTGCCGGTGCGGCCGGCGCCGGTCGGGGACGGCGCCGGGCCCGCGCGCGAGCGCGCCGACGTCACGCTGCGGCTCGTCGGCGAGCACCACGTGCACAACGCGCTGGCCGCCGCGGCCGCCGCGCTCGCCGTCGGCATCCCGCTCGTCGACGTCGCGACGGGGCTGTCCGCGGCGGACGCGATCAGCCCGCACCGCATGCACGTGGTGGAGCGTCCCGACGGGATCACGGTCGTCGACGACTCGTACAACGCGAACCCGGACTCGGTGCGGGCCGCGCTGCGCGCCCTCGCGGTGCTCGCGGGGCGCGAGCGCCGGTCGGTGGCCGTGCTGGGCGAGATGATGGAGCTCGGGGCGGGGTCGCGCGCGGAGCACGAGGCGATCGGCCTGCAGGTGGTCCGGCTGAACGTGGGCCTGACCGTCGTGGTCGGCGAGGGGGCGCTCGGCATCTTCGCGGGCGCCCAGCGCGAGGGCTCCTGGGGCGACGAGGTGGTCATGGTGGACGACGTGGACGCCGCCGCCGGCTTCCTCGCCGGCGCGCTGCGCCCCGGTGACGTCGTGCTGGTCAAGTCCTCGAACGACGCGGGGCTGTGGCGGCTCGGCGACCTGCTGACCGCTGCGCCCGACCTGCCCGGCCCGACCGATGTCACCGCGACGGAGGTGCGCCCGTGATCTCGGTCCTCGTCGCCGGCGGCGTCGCGATGGTGGTCGCGCTCCTCGCCACCCCGCTGTTCATCAACTTCCTGGTCGCGAAGCAGTACGGCCAGTTCATCCGCCAGGACGGCCCGACCGCGCACTACACGAAGCGCGGCACGCCGACCATGGGCGGCGTCGTGATCATCGGCGCGACGCTGATCGGCTGGGCCGTCGCCGCGCTCGCCTCGGGGAACCTGCCCAGCGCGTCGGCCGTGCTCGTGCTGTTCCTCATGACCGGGCTCGGCGTCGTCGGGTTCCTGGACGACTTCATCAAGATCTCCCGGCAGCGGTCGCTCGGGCTGTCGGCGCGCTGGAAGATCGTCGGGCAGGGGTTCGTCGGCATCACGTTCGCGGTGCTCGCGCTGCAGTTCCCCGACGCGACGATGCGCACCCCGGCGTCCACCAGGATCTCGTTCATCCGCGACACCAACCTGGACCTCGCGTTCGCGGGGGCCACCGTCGGCGCGATCCTGTTCGTGATCTGGGCGAACTTCCTCATCACCGCCTGGTCGAACTCGGTCAACCTGACCGACGGGCTGGACGGCCTGGCGACGGGCGCCTCGCTGATCGTGTTCGGCGCGTACGTCATCGTCTGCGTGTGGCAGTTCAACCAGCGGTGCGGCCTCACGGCCGGTGCGCGGTGCTACGCGACCCGCGACCCGCTGGACATGGCGGTCGTCGCCGCGGCGATCACCGGTGCGTGCTTCGGCTTCCTGTGGTGGAACGCCAGCCCGGCGAAGATCTTCATGGGCGACACCGGGTCGCTCGCCCTCGGCGGTGCGCTGGCCGGGATGTCGATCGTGACCCGCACCGAGATCCTCGCGGCGATCATCGGCGGCCTGTTCGTCATCATCGTGATGTCCGACGTCATCCAGATCGGGTTCTTCAAGATGACCGGCAGGCGGGTGTTCAAGATGGCACCGCTGCACCACCACTTCGAGCTGTCGGGGTGGGGCGAGGTCACGATCGTGATCCGGTTCTGGCTCGTCGCCGGGCTGTTCGTGTCGCTGGGAGTCGGGATCTTCTACGCGGAGTGGGTGGCGGGCTGACCGTGGCTGGGACGGACGACCTCACCGGCCCCGCGGGGATCGGCCGGGCGCGGGTGGTCGTCGCCGGCCTCGGCGTGTCGGGGCGCGCGGCGCGCGACGTGCTGGCCGGCCTCGGCGCGCGCGTCACGACCGTCGACGACCGGGCGGCCGACGCCGACGCCGACGTGGCGACCCTGCTCGACGGGGGGCTCGGCGACGTCGACCTCGTCGTCGTCTCGCCCGGCTGGCCGCCCGCCCACCCGCTGCTCGTCGCGGCCCGCGCCGCGGGCGTGCCGGTGTGGAGCGAGGTCGAGCTCGCGTGGCGGCTCCGCGTCGACCGGGCCGGCGGCGGCGGTCCCGCGCCGTGGCTGGCGGTGACGGGGACCAACGGCAAGACGACGACGGTGGAGATGCTGGCGTCCGTGCTGCACGCGGCCGGCCGGCGCGTCGCGGCCGTCGGCAACGTCGGCACCCCCGTGGTGCTCGCCGCCACCGACCCCGACCTCGACGTGCTCGCGGTCGAGCTGTCCTCGTTCCAGCTGCACCACACCACGTCGATGACCGCGCAGGCGGCCGCGGTGCTCAACGTCGCCCCCGACCACCTCGACTGGCACGGGTCGCTCGACGCGTACGCCGCCGACAAGGGCCGGGTCTACGCGGGGGTCGAGGTCGCGTGCGTCTACAACGCCGCCGACCCCGCGACCGAGCACCTGGTGCGCGAGGCGGACGTCGCCGACGGCGCCGTGGCCGTGGGGTTCACGCTGGGGGCGCCGTCCGTCGGCCAGGTCGGCCTGGTGGACCGCGTGCTGGTGGACCGCGGCTTCGCGGCGCTGCGGCACACGCACGCGGTCGAGCTCGCGACGTTCGACGACCTCGCCCACCTCGCCGGTGGCGCCGGCGCGGACGGCCTCGCGCCGCACGTCGTGCAGAACGCGCTCGCCGCGGCGGCGCTCGCGCTCGCGCACGGGGTGCCGGCCGAGGCCGTGGCCGCCGGGCTGCGGGACTACCGCCCCGGTGCGCACCGCATCGCGACCGTCGCCGAGGCCGACGGGGTGCGGTGGGTCGACGACTCCAAGGCGACGAACGCGCACGCCGCCTCCGCCTCGCTCGCCGCGTTCGCCCCGGGCAGCGTGGTCTGGATCGCGGGCGGGCTCGCCAAGGGCGCCACGTTCGACGACCTCGTCGCCGCCCGCGCGGACCGGCTGCACGCCGTCGTCCTCATCGGCGCCGACGCGGCGCCGCTCGCGGACGCGCTCGCCCGACACGCGCCCCAGGTTCCCGTCGTGCGGGTCGATCCCGGTGACACTGGGTCCGTGATGTCCCGCGCCGTGACCGAGGCCCGCCGCCTGGCGGAGGCCCGCGCGACGCTGCCGCCGGACGGCGGCGGCGGGACGACCACCGTGCTCCTGGCGCCGGCGTGCGCCTCGATGGACCAGTTCTCCTCGTACGCCGCGCGGGGAGAGGCGTTCGCCGCCGAGGTCCAGGCCCTGCACCCGAGGGGGTGACCCCGGCGCCGATGGCCCAGACGACCGCCGCCCCGGCGCCCGGCGCCACGCCGCGCGCACCCTCCCGCCTCGGGCAGTGGAACAGCGCCGTGACGAGCTACTACCTGCTGCTCGGCGCGACGCTGCTGCTGCTCGTGCTCGGGCTCGTCATGGTGCTCTCGTCGTCCTCGGTCGACTCCCTGGCCGGGGGCGGCTCGGCCTACACGGTGTTCCTCGGCCAGGCGCAGTACGCGCTGATCGGGCTGCCGCTCCTGTGGATCGCGTCGCGGGTGCCGGCGCGCGTCTACCAGCGGCTCGCGTGGCCGCTGCTCGCGGTCGGCGTCGCCGGCCAGCTGCTGGTGTTCTCCCCGCTGGGTCTCGGCAAGGGCGGCAACCAGGGCTGGATCGCCCTGCCGGGGTTCACCGCGCAGCCCTCCGAGGCGCTGAAGCTCGCCCTCGTCGTGTGGCTCGGCGCGATCCTGGTGCGCAAGCAGCCGCTGTTCGACGACTGGAAGCACGCGGCGGTCCCCGCCCTGCCCATCGCGGCGGGCGCGATCGGTCTGGTCCTGATGGGGCACGACCTCGGGACGGCGATCATCATGATCGTGCTCGTGGCCGGCGCGCTGCTCGTGGCGGGCGTCCCGATGCGGATCTTCGCCGGTGCCGGGGTGCTCGCGGTGATCGGCGTGGCGGTGCTGGCGATCGGCAGCGACAACCGCACCCGGCGGATCATGGACTGGTTCTCGGGTGAGTGCGACACCCAGGGCAGCTGCTACCAGACCCAGCACGGGCTCCAGGCGCTCGCGACCGGCGGCTGGTTCGGCCTCGGGCTCGGGCAGAGCCGCGAGAAGTGGCAGTACCTGCCCGAGGCGCACAACGACTTCATCTTCGCGGTCATCGGCGAGGAGCTCGGCCTCGTCGGCACGCTGCTGGTGCTGGTGCTGTTCGCGGTCCTCGCGTTCGCCATGTTCCGCGTGATCGGCCGGCACCCCGACCCGTTCGCCCAGGTCGTGACCGGCGGCGTCGCGGCGTGGGTGATCGGGCAGGCGCTGGTGAACACGGCGGTCGTCGTCGGCCTGCTCCCGGTGATCGGCGTGCCGCTGCCGCTGGTGTCCGCGGGCGGCTCGGCGCTCATCACGACGCTCGTCGCGATGGGCGTCGTGCTGTCGTTCGCGCGGACCGAACCCGGGGCGGCCGAGGCGCTGGCCGCCCGGCCCAGCGTGGTGCGCCGCTCGCTCGCCGTGATCGGCCGGACCCGTGGCTGACCGCCCCGACCACGCCCGCGCGGCGGGCGCTCCCCACCGGCCCGCACCCGCTCTCGCCGTGGCGCCACCGCGCCTGAACCGGAGGATCCCGTGACCGCACCCGACGCCGACGCCGCCCCGACGGTGGGCGCCGACGAGGTCCGCCCCCGGGCGGTCCTGCTCGCCGGCGGGGGCACGGCCGGGCACGTCAACCCGCTGCTGGCCGTCGCCGAGGAGCTGCGCGCCCGCGAGCCCGGGCTGCGCCTGGCCGCCCTGGGCACCGCCGAGGGGCTGGAGGCGCGGCTCGTGCCGGAGCGCGGGCTCGAGATGCACGTGGTGCCGAAGGTGCCGCTGCCGCGCCGGCCCACCCCGGACTGGCTGCGGCTGCCGCGGATGCTGCGCGAGGCCGTCGACGCGGCGGGTGCCGCGATCGACGAGGTGGGCGCGCAGGTCGTCGTCGGCTTCGGCGGCTACGTGTCCACGCCGGCCTACCTCGCCGCGCGGTCCCGCGGCGTCCCGGTCGTCGTGCACGAGCAGAACGCCCGGCCCGGCCTCGCGAACCGCCTCGGTGCGCGGGGGGCCGCCGCCGTCGCGGTGACGTTCCCCGGCACCCGGCTCCCGCGGGCGCAGGTCACCGGCCTGCCGCTGCGGCCCGAGATCGTGCGGCTGCTCGCCCAGCGCGCGCAGGACCCCGAGGGCACCCGGCGTCGCGCCGCGGCCGAGCTCGGCCTCGACCCCGCCCGCGTCACCCTGCTCGTCACCGGCGGGTCGCTCGGTGCCGTGTCCGTGAACCGGGCCGTCGCGGCGCAGGCGCGCGCCGTGCTCGCCACCGGCGCCGAGGTGCTGCACCTCACCGGCAACGGCAAGGCCGAGGAGGTGCGCGCGGCGGTGCGCGGGGTCCCCGGGGCCGAGCGCTACCACGTCCGCGAGTACCTGGCCGAGATGGAGCAGGCGCTCGCCGTCGCCGACCTCGTGCTGTGCCGGTCCGGCGCGGGCACGGTCAGCGAGCTGGCCGCGCTCGGCATCCCCGCGGTCTACGTCCCGCTGCCGGTCGGCAACGGGGAGCAGCGGCTCAACGCGCAGCCGGTCGTCGCCGAGGGCGGCGGCGTGCTGGTCGCCGACGACGCGCTGACGGCCGGCTGGATCGCGACGCACCTGCTGCCGCTGCTCGAGCCGGAGGTCGACGAGGAGCGCCGGGCGATGGGCGCGGCGGCGGCACGGGTGGGGGTGCCCGACGCCGCGGCGCGGGTCGCGGACCTCGTGCTCGACGCGCTGGCCGAGGGCGAGCGCCGCGCCGGGGAGCGGGCGGAGGCCGAGCGGGTGGCGGCCGAGCAGGAGGCCGCCCGGCAGCGGGCGGCCGAGCAGGCGGAGGCGGAGCGCGCCGAGTCCGGACGGGCGGACGCCGCCGACGGCGCGGAGCCCGGAGGGGCGGCGGGGGAGGACGTCGTCGAGCCGGGCGCGCCGCACGGGGCCCCCGACGCGGAGGACGCACCGGCCGCCGCCGGTCCCCGCCCCGGCTCCGGCACGGAGGACCTCGGCCGGGTGCACCTGGTCGGCGTCGGCGGCGCGGGCATGTCCGCGATCGCCGGGCTGCTCGCGGCGCGCGGGCTCGCGGTCTCGGGGTCGGACGCGCACGAGGGCCCGGCGCTGGCCGGGCTGCGGGACGCCGGCGTCCGGGTGCACGTGGGCCACGACGCGGCGCACGTCGACGACGTCGACACCCTCGTGCTGTCCAGCGCGATCCGGGGCACGAACCCCGAGCTGGTCCGGGCGCGCGAGCGCGGGCTGCCGGTCCTGCACCGCTCCGACGCGCTGGCGGCCCTGATGACCGGCCGGATCGGCATCGCGGTCGCGGGGGCCCACGGCAAGACGACGACGTCCGCGATGGTCGCGGCCGCGCTGTCCGCCGCCGGCCGCGAGGACCCGGTCCTCGACCCCTCGTACGCGATCGGCGGCACGGTCCTCACCGCCGACGGCGCGACCCCGGGCTACCGCTCCGGGGCGGGTGAGGTGTTCGTGGCGGAGGCCGACGAGTCCGACGGGTCGTTCCTCGCGTACGCGCCCGCGGTCGCGGTGGTGACGAACGTCGAGCCGGACCACCTGGACCACTACGGCACCACCGAGGCGTTCGAGGCGGCGTTCGAGGCGTTCGCCGACCGCGTGCTCGACGGCGGCGCGCTGGTCGCGTGCCTGGACGACCCCGGTGCCGCCCGCCTGGTCGCGCGGGTGCGCGACCGGCTGACCCGCCGGGGGGTCCGGGTGCTGACCTACGGCACCGACGCGGCGATCGCCGCCGACGCGCAGGGTCCCGACCTCGCGCTCGGGCCGGTGCGGGCCGACGGCGGGGCGTGGCACGTCACGCTGACGTCGCGGTCCGCCGAGGTCCCCGGCGCCGACCTGGTGCTCACCGTGCCCGGCGAGCACAACGCGGCGGACGCCGCCGCCGCCTACCTCGCCGCGTGGGCGGTCGGGGCCGACGCGGCCGCGGTCACGCGGGGGCTGGGGGAGTTCCGTGGCACCGGCCGCCGGTTCGAGGACCGGGGCTCCGCGGCGGGGGTGCGGGTCGTCGACGACTACGCGCACCACCCGACGGAGGTGGCGGCGCTGCTGCGGACCGCCCGTCAGGTGGCCGGCAGCGGCGGGGTGCACGTGCTGTTCCAGCCGCACCTCTACTCGCGCACCCGCACGTTCGCGGCCGAGTTCGGCGCGGCCCTGGACCTCGCGGACTCCGTGGTGGTGACCGACGTCTACGCCGCGCGCGAGGACCCGGACGGCGAGACCAGCGGCGACACGGTCGTGCAGCGCGTGCCGACGCCGGGCCGGGCCGCGTACGTGGCGGACCGGGTCGAGGCCGCGCGGGCGGTCGCCGCGGCGGCGCGGCCGGGGGACCTCGTGCTGACCGTCGGCGCGGGCGACGTCACGCTGCTGGCGTCCGACGTGCTGGCCGAGCTGGCGCGGCTCGCCGACGACGGGTCCGGCACGGCGTGACGCCGCAGCGCCCGCGACCGCCGCAGCCCGCGCGCACGACGAGGCCGCAGCGCCCGCCCGCCCCGCGCCCGGCTCCGGCGCGACCGCGCCCCGAGG
>DAMBCY010000103.1:0-11250 GCA_032056255.1 Cellulomonas sp.
GGCGCGTGCAGGCCCGCATCGAGCGGCTGAACGACCTCGGGTTCGACGTCGGCGAGCTCGACATCACCACCGACATCGACGGCACCACGGTGCGCATCCAGCCGAAGGTCGTGGACGCCGGGCACCACTCGCGCCGGCTCATGCGGCTCACCGGCCTGGACGTGCAGGAGAACCAGGCCCGCCGGCTGCTCAACGACCTCGACCAGTTCCGCGCCGCCACCGACCGGCAGAACGACGACGAGACGTTCGTCGCGCACGACTGGCTCACCGAGGTGTTCGAGCCCGCCGTCCGCGCCGTGCCCCGCGCGCTGCGGCCCAAGCTCGAGCCCGCGCAGGTCTACCACGAGCTGCTCGACCACCGGTGGTTCCTGTCGGAGCAGCAGGGCCGCGACGTGCCGATGGCGCAGACCGTCGCGTCCTACGTCGCGGACATCCTGCCGAACCGTCCCGACGAGGAGTCGGTCCTCGGCGTCTCGGCGGCGGACCTCCGCGAGGACACGGACACGATCCCGCTCGTCACGGACTGACGCTCACAGGTCGACGCGCTCGTTCTCGCCCTCGAGGCGCTCGCCCGTCGCCTTCGCCTTCACGAAGCTCAGCAGGGTCGCGACGCGGCCGCCGGGGGCGTCCCAGTACTCGGCCGACTCGGCCCGCACGCGCAGCAGCACGGCCTGCGGGGAGTCGGGACCGTCCGGCAGCCACGCCTCGACGCCGGCGTTCCACAGCTCGCGCTTCTTCGCGGCGTCCTCGACCGGCTCGGCCACGCCCGCGACGGACACCCAGGTCGCGCCCGACCCCACCGCGACGTTGACCCGCGGGTCGGCGGCGACGTGCGCGAGCTTGCGGGAGCCGCGCTCGGCGAAGAACCACAGGTCCCCGTCGAACTCGACCTCCTGCAGCGCCATCGGGCGCGCGATCAGGGTGCCGTCCGGGGCGACGGTCGTGAGCACCCCGAGCCGCTGGTCCTGGAGCATCCGGGCGACGGTGCGGACGGGGTCGGTGCGGTCGTGGCTCATGTCCCCACTGTGCGTCCGCCCCGGCGTGGCCGCACCCCGGGGCGACGACGCCGCAGCCCCGCCGAGGGCGGAGGCCGGACCCGGCGGGCTGCCGACGGGAGCGCGGCGGGGGTCAGGAGGCGCGCGAGCGGGCGACCTCGTAGAGGGCGATGCCCGCGGCGACGCCCGCGTTCAGGCTCTCCACCTCGGACGCGATCGGGATCGACGCGATCGCGTCGCAGTGCTCGCGCACCAGGCGGGACAGGCCCTTGCCCTCCGACCCGACGACCAGCACCAGCGGGTCGGCCGAGTACGGCAGGTCCGCGACGGTGACGTCGCCGCCGCCGTCCAGGCCGACGACGAAGCACCCCGCCTCGTGCAGCCGCTCCAGGGCGCGCACCAGGTTCGTCGCGCGCGCGACCGGCACGCGCGCGGCGGCACCGGCGGACACCTTCCACGCGGACGGCGTGACGCCGGCGGAGCGCCGCTCGGGCACGAGCACGCCGTGCGCGCCGAACGCCCCGGCGGACCGCAGCACGGCCCCGAGGTTGCGCGGGTCGGTGACGCCGTCGAGGGCGACGATCAGCGGCGCGCGGTCGCTGGCGGCGGCGACGTCCAGCAGGTCCTCGACGTCGCGGTACTCGTACGGCGGCACCTGGATGGCGACGCCCTGGTGCACGGACCCGTCGGTGAGGCGGTCCAGCTCGGGCTTCGTGACCTCGAGCAGCGGGTAGCCCGCGTCGGCCGCGGTGCGCAGGATCTCGCGCGTGCGGTCGTCGGCCTCGAGCCGCGTCGCGATGTACACCGCGGACACGGGGATGCCGGCGCGCAGCGCCTCGACCACGGAGTTGCGCCCGGCGACCACCTCGGTCGCCCCCGCCCCGCGCGCCTTCCCCGCGGCGGCACCGCCCCGGCCGGCCGGCCGGTTGCCCGACGCCCGCCCGCCCGACGCGCGCCGCTCGGCGGCCGCCTTGCGCTTGTGCGCCGCGTGGTACTCGCGGTCCTCGGCCTTGGGGGTCGGGCCCCTGCCCTCGAGCCCCCGGCGGCGCTGACCGCCGGACCCGACGGTCGCGCCCTTCTTGCTGCCCGGGTTGCGGGTCGCGCCTCGGCGCTGGGAGTTGCCGGCCATCAGTCCTCGTCCTCGGTGGTGGGGCGCGCGGCGAGGGACCAGCGCGCGCCGGTGGCGGAGTCCTCGACGGCCACGCCGGCGGCCGCGAGTCGGTCACGGATCGCGTCCGCGGTGGCCCAGTCCCTCGCGGCGCGGGCCGCGGTCCGGGCGTCGAGCTCGGCGCGGACCAACGCGTCGAGGGCAGCGGCGTGCCGGTCCCCGGCGTCGCCCGCCGACCACTGCGCGCCCGCCGGGTCGAGGCCGAGCACGTCGAGCATGGCGCGGACGGCGACCAGCCCGGCGCGGACGCCCGCGTCGTCGCCGGACGCGAGCGCGGTGTTGCCCGCCCGCAGGTGCTCGTGCACGACGGCGAGCGCCGCCGGCACGTTCAGGTCGTCGTCGAGCGCCGCGCCGAACGCCTCGGGCAGGTCCGCCGCGGCCACGTCGGCGTCGGCGACCGCGCCCACCCGCTCGGTCGCGCGGGCCACGAAGCCGGCGAGCCGGTCCCACGTGGCCTCGGACTCCGCGACGGTGTCGGGGGTCCACTCCAGCATGGAGCGGTACTGCACGGCGGTGAGCGCGTAGCGCAGCACGGCGGGCCGCACGGTCTGGAGCATCGCGCTGACCAGCAGCCCGTTGCCGAGCGACTTGCTCATCTTGGCGCCGGACTGGGTGACCCAGCCGTTGTGCAGCCAGTAGCGGGCGAACCCGTACCCCGCGGCACGGGACTGCGCCTGCTCGTTCTCGTGGTGCGGGAACCGCAGGTCCAGCCCGCCGCCGTGGATGTCGAACGTGTCGCCCAGGTAGCGGTGCGCCATCGCGGAGCACTCGAGGTGCCAGCCGGGTCGGCCGCGGCCGAACGGGGTGTCCCACGCGGCGGTCTCGGGCTCACCGGGCTTCGCGGCCTTCCACAGGGCGAAGTCGTGCGGGTCGCGCTTGTCGGTCGTGGCGCCGTCCGGCGCGGGGGCCATGTCGTCGATCCGCTGGCTGGTCAGCGAGCCGTAGTCGGCGTAGGAGCGGACGTCGAAGTACACGTCCCCCTCGCGCGCGACGTACGCGTGCCCGGTCTCGACGAGCCGCTGCATCAGCGCGACCATGGCCGGCACGTGGCCGGTGGCCCGGGGCTCGTAGGTCGGGGGCAGCACGCCGAGGGCGTCGTACGCGGCGGTGAAGGCGCGCTCGTTCTGCATCGCCCACGCCCACCACGCGACGCCGGCCTCGGCGGAGCGGGACAGGATCTTGTCGTCGACGTCGGTGACGTTGCGGACCATCGTGACGTCGTGCCCGGTGCGGCGCAGCCAGCGGACCAGCACGTCGAACGCGACGACCGACCGCACGTGGCCGATGTGCGGGGGCGCCTGGACGGTCGCGCCGCACAGGTAGATGCCGACCGCGCCCGGGACGTGGGGGACGAAGTCGCGCACCTCGCGGGTGGCGGTGTCGAACAGGCGCAGGGTCACAAGCGCCAAGGTTACCGGGGAGAACCGGCGAACCGCTCCGCCTCGGCCCGCAGCGCCGCGAGCACCTCCCGGACGACGCGGCGCTCGGCGCGGTCGGGCCGCAGCAGCGCGTCGATCCGGCGCCCGGCACGCACCCCGGCGAGCGGGACGAGCACCGCGCCGCGCCGCCCGGCGGTGTGCCGGGGCAGCAGGCTGACGCCGTGACCGGCGGCGACCAGGGCCTCGACCACGCCGAAGTCGTTGAACCGCTGCACGATCCGCAGCGGGCGGCCGAGCGCCGCCCCCACGGCGTCCAGCACGCCCGCCACGGGGAAACCCTCGCGCACCGAGATCCACGGCTCGTCCGCCAGGTCCCCGGGGGTCAGCACCGGCCGGCCGGCCAGCGGGTGCCCGGGCGGCAGGGCGACGTCGAGCGGTTCCCGGAGCAGCGGCACGACGTCCACGCCGGCCGGCCAGTCGGCGCCCGCGTCCGGCCGGTGGGCGACCACCAGGTCGAACTCCGCGGTCAGCGGGAGGAACTGGTCCTGGGCGACGTCCTCGTCCCCGAGCTCCACCCGCACCCCCGCCATCGCCGCGACCCGGGTCAGCAGCCCCGGCAGCAGCAGCTCGGCGCCCGACTGGAACGCCGCCACCCGCACCAGGCCGCGCGGGGCGGAGCGGAACTCCTCGACCGCGGCCTCGGCGCGCTCCAGCGCCACCGCGACGTCGAGCGCGGCGTCCGCGAGCGCGTGCCCCGGACCGGTGAGCCGGATGCCGCGCCCGTCGCGCTCCACCACCTCGACCCCGGCGTCCCGGGCCAGCGCACGCAGCTGCTGGGAGACCGCCGACGGCGTGAGGTGCAGCGCCGACGCGGCGGCCGTGACCCCGCCCCGGTCGCGCACGGCGCGCAGCGTCGCGAGGTGGTGGGTGTCCATGCAGCAACGCTACACGGTTGATTCGCGATCTTTCGCTGGTGCTGGACGGTTTCTCCGCCGCACCATCGGGGGGTGCCCCCTCGTGACCGCCTGCTCGCCCTGCTCGTCGCCGTGCTGTGGGGGCTGAACTTCCCCGCGATCCACCTGTCGCTCGAGCAGTTCCCGCCGTTCTTCCTGGTCGCCCTGCGGTTCGCCCTGCTGGCGGTCCCGACGGTGCTGCTCGTCCCCCGGCCCGCCGTGCGCCTGCGGTGGCTGCTCGGCTACGGGATCGGGTTCGGCGTGCTGCAGTTCGCGTTCCTCTACCTCGCGATGGACACCGGGATGCCGACCGGCCTCGCGTCCCTCGTGCTGCAGGCGTCCGCCCCGTTCACCGTGCTGCTCGGGGCGGCCTGGCTGCGCGAGCGCATCTCGGTGCGGCAGGCCGTCGGGGTGGGCGTCGCGCTGTGCGGGCTCGGCGGCATCGCGGCGCTGCGCGCCGGCGCGGGTGCCTCGGCGGGGCTGCTCCCCGTCGTCCTGACGCTGTGCGGCGGGCTGGGCTGGGCGTTCGGCAACGTGTCCAGCAGGCAGGCCCGGCCGGACAGCCCGCTGCGGTTCCTGCTCTGGATGTCGGTCGTCCCGCCGCTGCCGATGCTCGCGCTGTCGCTCGTCGTCGACGGGCCGGCCGCGATCGGACGGTCGCTGACCACGCTCGGGACACCGACCGCCGCGTGGGCGCTCGGCGGGCTGGCGTTCACGGTGCTGGTCGCGACCGTCGTGGGCTCGGGCATCTGGACCGCCCTGCTCGCCCGGCACCCGTCCGGCGTCGTGGCGCCGTTCTCGATGCTGGTCCCGGTCGTCGGCATCGGGACGTCCTGGGCGTTCCTGGGCGAGCGCCCGGCCGGGGCCGAGCTGGCGCTGGGGGCGCTGATCGTCGCGGGCGTCCTGGTCGCCACCCGCCCGGCCCGCCGCACCCGGCCGGCCCACCCGGCCCGCCTCGGCGTCGAGATCGCGCGGGACGCGGAGCTCAGCACCGTGGACCCCGCACCGCGCGCCGTCCCGACGTGAGGCTCAGGCGCGCGGGGCGACCAGGGCCGTCGCGATCGCCGCGACGCCCTCGCCGCGGCCGGTGAGGCCGAGGGCGTCCGTGGTGGTGGCCGAGACCGTGACCGGGGCGCCCGCCGCGGCCGAGAGCACGGCCTGGGCCTCCGCGCGGCGCGGTCCGAGGCGCGGGCGGTTGCCGACCACCTGCACCGCGACGTTCCCGATCTCGAACCCCGCGGCGCGCACGAGCCGCGCGGCCTCGGCGAGCAGCGCCGTCCCGGCCGCACCGGCCCACTCGGGGCGCGACGTGCCGAACACCGACCCGAGGTCCCCGACGCCCGCGGCGGACAGCAGCGCGTCGGCCGCGGCGTGCGCGGCGACGTCGGCGTCCGAGTGGCCCGCGAGCGGGCGCTCCCCGGGCCAGGCCAGCCCGGCGAGATGCAGGACGGCGTCCGGCGCGGGCTCGGGGTCGTACGCGTGCACGTCGACGCCGATCCCGGTGCGCGGCAGCCCGGCGCCCGGCCCCGTCACGCCCGCACCGTCCCGGCGGCCTCGCGCGCGAGCAGCTCCGCGACCGCCAGGTCCCGCGTCGTGGTGATCTTCATGGCGGACTCCTCCCCCGGGACGACCCAGACCTGCTCCCCGAGCGCCTCGACCAGCGCGGCGTCGTCGGTCGCCGCGGTGGTCTCCGACGCGGCCCGGTCGGCGCCGGCCGCGTGCGCTGCCTCGAGCAGCGCCCGGTCGAAGCCCTGCGGGGTCTGCACGGCGCGCATGGTGGCGCGGGGGACCGTCGCGACGACCGGTACCGCGCCGTCGGCGCCGGCAGCACCGCGGACGGGTTCGCCGACCTGCTTGATGGTGTCGGCGACGGGCAGTCCCGGGACGACGGCGCGGTGCCCGGACCGGACGGCGCCCTCGACGGACCGCACGAGGTCGGGCGAGGCGAGGGCGCGCGCGGCGTCGTGCACGAGCACGACGTCGACGTCCGGCCCGAGTGCCGCCAGTCCGGCGGCGACGGACGCCTGCCGGGACGTGGAGCCCTCGACGACGGTCACCGGTACCCCGAGCCCCGGGCGCACCGGCCCGGCCAGGAGCGCGCGGAAGCCCGCGGCCCGGCCCGGGGGCACCGTGACGACCACGGACACGACGACGCCCGACGACGCGAGTCGCCGGGCGGCGTGCAGCACGAGCGGGACCCCGGCCAGCTCGACCAGCGCCTTCGGGCCGGGCAGGCCCAGCCGGGTGCCGCTGCCGGCGGCCGTCAGGATCGCGGCGGTGGGCATGTCGGCGGTGGGCGTCTCGAGGCGACGGCGCGTCGGTCGGCGGTCAGGTGCGCCGCGTCAGGAGGCGAGCACCTCGTCGAGGATGGCCTCGGCCTTCTCCTCCTCGGTGTGCTCGGCGAGCGCGAGCTCCGAGACGAGGATCTGCCGGGCCTTGGCGAGCATGCGCTTCTCGCCCGCCGACAGGCCGCGGTCGGCGTCCCGCCGGGACAGGTCGCGCACGACCTCGGCGACCTTGATCACGTCGCCCGAGGCCAGCTTCTCGAGGTTGGCCTTGTAGCGGCGCGACCAGTTGGTCGGCTCCTCGGTGTAGGGGGCGCGCAGCACGTCGAACACGCGCTCCAGGCCCTCCTGGCCGACGACGTCCCGCACACCCACGAGGTCGACGTTCTCCGCCGGCACCTCGATGGTCAGGTCGCCCTGGGCGACCTTCAGCTTGAGGTAGATCTTGTCCTCGCCGCGGATGGTCCTGGTCTTGATCTCCTCGATCAACGCTGCACCGTGGTGCGGGTAGACAACCGTCTCCCCAACAGTGAAAGTCATCTGCAGGTGTCCCCTTTCGCGGAGCCCCAGTCTATCACGCGGAATCGGGTGGACTTTGTGGAGATCTGCGGCGTTTGTGCAGGTCAGAGCCCTGCGACTCGGCTCCGTGGTCCGACACGCCGCACGCAGGGGTGCCACCGGGCGCCCCCGGTGGCTAGTCTCCGACCGGGCCTGCTGCGTGCCCTCGCGACCCGCTCCCGCACCCGCTGCGGCCGCCCCGATCCGGGACCAAAGCCTCAGGCGAGCGGCCTGTTTCCGTGCGTCGAGCCCCCGCTCCCCCGTAGGCTCGGCCCTGCGCGGCACCGGCACCGCACCCGCGGGTCGCCGGCACCGTGCGCCGACCCACCCGCACCGCCCACCCGCACCGAGGAGCCACCGTGGCACGCAGCCGCACGTCCGCCCGCACCGTCGCCGTCGGACCCGTCGTCGTCGGCGCCGTGCTCGCCGCGGTCCTGTCCGGCTGCTCGGCGACCAACCCGATCACCACGGAGAAGCCCTACTCGGCCTCGGACGGCGTGCGCGCCACCCTCGGGCCCGTGACCGCGGAGAACCTGATGCTGGTCGCCGCGGAGGCCGACGGGCCCGGCGCGCTGCAGGGCGCGCTGAGCAACCGCGGCGAGGCGGCCGTGGCGGTCACCGTCGGCGTGGGCGACGACGCGCAGCGGTTCTGGATCGAGAGCGGCGACACCGTGCTGCTGGGCGGCACCGGCGGTGAGGACGCCGTGTTCACCACCCCCGACGCCCCGGGCGCGACGACCGACCTCACGCTGACCACCGACGCCGACGGCACCGAGACCGTCCCCGTGCCCGTCCTGGACGGCA
Source organism: Cellulomonas sp. (assembly GCA_032056255.1). Classification (GTDB taxonomy): domain Bacteria; phylum Actinomycetota; class Actinomycetes; order Actinomycetales; family Cellulomonadaceae; genus Cellulomonas. The sequence goes on from DAMBCY010000103.1 coordinate 8,143, forward strand.
CGCTGCCCGAGTACGCGGACCTGGTCCCGGCGACCGCCTGACCGCCGCGCGCACGACGCAGGCCCCGCCCGGTCCGGACGGGGCCTGCGTCGTCTGCGGCCCGCGGTCGGACGACGGCTCCCTCCCCGTCACCGCACCCGCCCCCGGGCCCCGCGGCTCAGCCGAAGCGGCCGGAGATGTAGTCCTCGGTCGCCTGCTCCCGGGGCGAGGAGAACATCGTCGCCGTGTCGTCGACCTCGATGAGGCGGCCGGGCTGCCCGGTGCCGGCGATGGTGAAGAAGGCCGTCTTCTCCGACACGCGCGCCGCCTGCTGCATGTTGTGCGTGACGATCACGATCGTGTACTCGGACTTCAGCTCGGCGATCAGGTCCTCGATGGCGAGCGTCGAGATCGGGTCGAGCGCGGAGCACGGCTCGTCCATCAGCAGCACCTGCGGGCGCACCGCGATGGCGCGGGCGATGCAGAGCCGCTGCTGCTGCCCGCCGGACAGCCCGGATCCCGGGCGGTCGAGGCGGTCCTTGACCTCGTTCCACAGGTTGGCCCCGCGCAGCGACTGCTCGACGAGGTCGTTCGCGTCGCCCTTGGAGATCTTCCGGTTGTTCAGCCGGATGCCCGCCAGGACGTTCTCCGCGATGGACATCGTCGGGAACGGGTTGGGGCGCTGGAACACCATGCCGACCTGGCGGCGCACGGCCACCGGGTCGATCTCGGCGCCGTACAGGTCGACGCCCTCGACGGCGACCGTCCCCTCGACGCGCGCGCCGGGGATCACCTCGTGCATGCGGTTCAGGGTGCGCAGGAACGTCGACTTGCCGCAGCCGGACGGGCCGATGAACGCGGTGACCGAGCGGGGCTCGATCGCCATGTTCACGTCGGCGACCGCGCGGAACGCGCCGTAGAAGATGTTGAGGTCCTTGACGTCGATGCGCTGAGCCATCGGTCGTCTCCTTGGGTGTCGGGCGGGGAGGGGGAGGGAGCGCGCGGAGGTCAGCGGATCTTCGGGGCGAAGAGCCGGCTGACGAGGCGCCCGATCAGGTTGAGCACCATGACGATGAGGAACAGCGTGAGGGCGGCCGCCCAGGCGCGCTGGAAGTTGATGTCCGCGAGGCACGAGGGGTCGTCGGCGGCGCACGGCACGTAGCCCTGCGCGTACTGCCGGTAGACGAACACCGGCAGCGTCATCATCCGCCCCTCGAACAGGTTGAAGTTGATCGAGTCGACCACGCCGACCGTGAGCAGCAGCGGTGCCGTCTCGCCGATCACGCGCGCGACGGCCAGCATGACACCGGTGGTGAGCCCGGCGACCGACGTGCGCAGCACGACCTTGATGACGGTCAGCCACCGCGGCACGCCCAGGGCCAGCGAGGCCTCGCGCAGCTCGTTCGGCACCAGGCGCAGCATCTCCTCGCTGGACCGGATCACGACCGGGATCATCAGGACGGAGAGCGCCACGGAGCCGATCGCGCCGAACTTGGCGCCCGGGCCGAGGAGCAGCGCGAACAGCGCGTAGGCGAACAGGCCCGCGACGATCGACGGGATGCCGGTCATGACGTCGACCAGGAAGGTGACGAGCCGGGCCAGCGGCTTGCCCGCGCCGTACTCCACCAGGTAGATCGCGGCCAGCAGGCCGATCGGCACCGAGATCAGCGCCGCGAACAGCGTGATCTCGAGCGTGCCGACGATGGCGTGGTAGATCCCGCCGGCGTCCATGCCGCCGAACACGCCGCGCATCGAGTTGAGCAGGAAGTACGAGTCCAGCCGGCCGATGCCCCTCGACACGACCGTCCAGGTCAGGGAGACCAGCGGGATCATCGCCAGCACGAACGCACCGGTGATGAGCACGCGCATGGCGACGTCGGTGCGCCGGCGGCGCGCGTCGGTCGTCTGCAGCAGCTCGCGCAGCGAGGCCGTGCCCGGGCTCGGCTCCGCGGGAGCGGGGGTCGTGGCGGTCATGTCAGTTGGCCCCCGAGAAGTCCTTGCGCCGCGCGACGATCGCGCGGGCGGCCATGTTCACGGCCAGGGTGATGACGAACAGCGCGAGGCCGGTGGCGATGAGCGTCGCGACGCCCAGCTGGTTGGCCTCGGGGAACTGCGCCGCGATGTTCGCGGCGATGGTCTGCTGCTGGCCCGCCGCGAGGAGCTGGAACGAGTAGAGGAACCCGGGCGACAGGATCATCAGGACGGCCATCGTCTCGCCGAGCGCGCGGCCCAGGCCGAGCATCGCCGCGGACACGATGCCGGAGCGGGCGAAGGGCAGCACGGCCATCCGCACCACCTCCCACTGCGTGGCCCCGAGGGCCAGGGCGGCCTCCTCGTGCAGGCGCGGGGTCTGCAGGAAGACCTCGCGGCAGATCGCCGTGATGATCGGCAGCACCATGACCGCCAGCACGAGGGCCACGGTCATCATCACGCGGCCCGTCGGGGACACGGTGCCGCCGAAGAACGGGATCCAGCCGAACCACCGGCCGAGGACCTCCCACAGCGGCTGCACCAGCGGGCTGAGCACGATGCCGCCCCAGAGGCCGTAGACGACCGACGGGATGGCGGCGAGCAGGTCGACGACGTAGCCGAGGGCGTTCGCGAGCCGGCGCGGCGCGTAGTGCGAGATGAACAGGGCGATGCCGATCGCGACCGGGGTCGCGATGAGCAGCGACACCGCGGCGGCGAGCAGCGTGCCGAAGATCAGCGGGCCGACGAAGCCGAGCAGGCTGGTGCCGTCCGGGAACCAGCTGATCTTCTCGGCGAGCACGTCGGACCCGGCGGAGAGCGCGGGCATCGCGCGCTGCACCAGGAACACCGCGACGGCCGCGAGGATCACCAGGATGAGGGCGCCCGCACCGGTGGCGAGCCACCGGAAGACGCGGCTGCCGCCGCGGTCGCCGTGGCCGGAGCGCAGGCGCCGCGCGGTGGCGCCGGGGGCCGCCGGTTCGGTGTGCCCCGCGGTGCGGGGCTGGGTGCTGGTCACACGGTCTCCAGGGGGAGGGGAGGAGAGAGGGCGTGTCCCGCGCCGCCGGCCGGTCCCCCCGTGAGGCGGACCGGCCGGGTCGGGCGGAGCACCGGCGGCCGGGTCGCGGCCACAGATCTCCAGGGCCCGGGCACGGTCGGTGT
>DAMBCY010000104.1:0-3244 GCA_032056255.1 Cellulomonas sp.
TTCGTGCCCAAGCACCTGCGCCCCAAGCACCTCCGCGCGGCCGCGGAGGCCGCCGCCCGAGCCGAGTCCGACGCCGCCGGCACCGCCCACGACGCCAAGGACCACACCCCGCCGCTCCAGCCCGGCTAGGCCCACGGACGGGCCTCCTCGCCCGCACGAACTGAACAGCACCATCCACAGAACCCGCTGACCACGACGGTCAGTGGGCACTTCGGCGTGCGCCCGAGAGCGCCGCCGCCCACCTCCCGCGCGACACCCAGCACACCAGCGTGCTAGCGAACCCGCAGGTCAGACCGAAAAACGAAGAACCCCCAGCCGGAGACTCTCCGACCGGGGGTTACCCGAACTGCTCTGGCTGTCCTAGACGAACAACCCCGTGTGCGCGAGGCGGGATTTGAACCCGCACGCCCTTTCGGACACTGGCACCTGAAGCCAGCGCGTCTGCCGTTCCGCCACTCGCGCGCCGCAGAAGATTAGCACGATCCGGAGGTCGCTCCCGACCATCCCTCTGCCGGCCCGGCCGCACGGACCGCGTGGCCGCCACGTGCCCTCCTGGCGCCCCGCGCGCACGGCTCCCCCACCGCCGCCGCACCTCTTTCACCAGGTCCACGCCGCGCCGCCGCCGACCCGGGCATCCGCCGCACGGCCCGCGTGGCTACCATCTACGCAGGATGCCGGCTCTGGTAGAGCAGCCGGCGCTAGACGCATGCGGTGAGGAGGTGGTGGACGTGGGCATCCTCGACAAGTTCGAGCACGGTGTCGAGCGCGTCGTGAACACCGCGTTCGCCAAGGCCTTCCGCTCCGAGGTGAAGCCCGTCGAGCTGGCGAGCGCGCTGCGCCGCGAGGTCGACGACCGGGCCGCGGTGGTCGGCCGCGACCGCACCGTGGTGCCGAACGAGTTCACGATCGAGCTGTCCCCCGGCGACTACGACCAGGTCGAGGCGTGGGGCGCGGAGGCGCTGGCGGACGAGCTGGCCGCCAACGTCACCGAGCACGCGACGGGTCAGCGGTACGCGTTCGTCGGGCCGGTGACCGTGGCGTTCCACGAGTACGAGGACCTGGAGACCGGCCGGTTCCGCGTGAAGTCCGCGACGGTGCGGGGCGCGGCGGCCCCGGCGACGTCCTCGGCGCCGAGCCCGCGGCACCCGCTGATCGACATCGACGGGCAGCGCTACCTGCTGACCGGGCCGGTGACGGTGATCGGGCGCGGCTCCGAGGCGGACATCGTGGTCGACGACCCGGGCGTCTCCCGCCGGCACCTGGAGATCCGCGTCTCCTCGCAGGGCGTCGTCGCCTCGGACCTCGGGTCCACGAACGGGCTGTTCGTCGAGGGCCACGCCGTCCCGGCCGCGACACTCCTCGACGGGAACACGCTGACGATCGGCCGGACCCGCATCATGTTCTGGACGGGCGACGGCGACGGACAGGACCAGGACACGTGAGCTGCTCCACGATCGGCGCGCATGAGTGAGCTGACGGTCACCCTGCTGCGCCTCGGGTACCTCGTGCTCCTGTGGGCGTTCGTGCTGTCCGCGATCGGCGTGCTGCGCCGGGACCTGTACGGCACGCGCATCGTCAACCGCCGCAAGAACCCCGCGCCGGCCGCCACGCCCGCGAACCCCGCCCCCGGGCACGCCCCGCCCCCGGAGCGGCCCCGCGGCCGCCGGGCCGGCCCGACCCGCCTGGTCGTCACCGACGGCCCGCTGCGCGGCACGACCCTGCCGCTGGGCGCCTCCGCGGTGCTGATCGGCCGCGCGCCGTCCTGCACGCTGGTGCTCGACGACGACTACTCGTCCTCCCGGCACGCGCGGGTCTTCCCCGACGGGGACCAGTGGCTGGTGGAGGACATGGGGTCCACGAACGGCACGTTCCTGGACGACCAGCGCGTCACCTCCGCGGTGCCGGTCCGGCCGGGCGCGCAGATCCGCGTCGGCCAGAGCGTCCTCGAGCTGCAGGGGTAGCGGGGGATCGTGAGCATCGCGCTGCGCTACGCCGCCCGGTCCGACGTGGGGCTGGTCCGGTCGAACAACCAGGACTCCGCCTACGCGGGGCCGCACCTGCTGGTGGTCGCCGACGGGATGGGCGGGCACGCGGGCGGCGACGTGGCGTCATCGGTCGCGATCGCCGCGCTGGCGCCGCTGGACGGGGAGTCCCACGGGCCGGACGACGCGCTGGACGAGCTGGAGCGCGCGCTCGAGGAGGCCCGGGAGGAGATCATCGCCCGCTCCGAGGCCACCCCGGAGCTCGCGGGCATGGGCACGACGGTCACCGCGATCCTGCGGGCCGGCAACAAGCTCGCGATGGTGCACCTGGGCGACTCCCGCGGCTACCTGCTGCGCGACGGGGTCCTCACGCAGGTCACCACCGACCACACGTTCGTGCAGCACCTCGTCAACACCGGGAAGATCACGCCGGAGGAGGCCGAGCACCACCCGCAGCGGTCGGTCGTCATGCGGGTGCTCGGCGACTTCGACATCGACATCGCGCCCGACCTGTCCGTCCGCGAGGCGCGCGCCGGCGACCGCTGGCTGCTCTGCTCCGACGGGCTCTCGGGGTTCGTCAGCGGCGAGACCATCGCGCGCACCCTGCACGAGGTCGCCGACGTCGACACCTGCGCGGAGCGCCTCGTCCAGCTGGCCCTGCGCGCCGGCGGCGGGGACAACGTGACGGTCGTGGTCGCCGACGTCCTCGAGCTCGACCAGGTGCGCGACGGCGCCGGCCCGACCACCAACGCGGTCGTGGTCGGCTCCGCGGCGATCAACCGGAACCGGCCCACCGCCGCCCAGGACGGGCCCGCCGCCCGCGCCGCCGAGCTGTCCCGGCAGGCCGCCGCGAGCACCCCCGGCGCCGGCGTCCCCGCCGTCGACGCCGACGACGACGAGGACCCCGACGAGCGCCGCGCACGCCGCCGGCGCCGCGTCCGCACCCTCGTGCTGAGCCTGCTCGCCGTGCTGGTCGTCGCCGCGGGCACCGTCGGGTTCTACCGCTGGACCCAGACGCAGTACTACGTCGGCATCGACGGCGAGGTCGTGGCGATCTACCGCGGCATCCCGCAGACCATCGGGCCGCTCCAGATGTCCGAGGTCGTCGAGACCAGCGACCTCGTCGTCGACGACCTCCCCGGATTCGTCCGCACCCGGGTCGAGCAGACCATCCACACCGCGACCCTCGCCGACGCCCGGTCCCGCGTGGCGGCCCTCGCCGACGAGGTCGCCGCGGAGGCCGGACCGACCTCGCCCGCCAC
>DAMBCY010000104.1:3254-11159 GCA_032056255.1 Cellulomonas sp.
CCCCCGCCCCGAAGCCGTCCGCGTCGACCACCACGGCGGCGCCCTGATGGCCACGGTCGAGACGCACCGGGTGCGCGCCGGCCGCGGGACGGAGCTCGGGCTGCTGGTCCTGGCGCTGGCCATCGCGATCGCCGCGTACGCGCTCGTGGGCCTGGGCGCCACCGACGAGCTCCCCGCGGACGTGCTCGGCTACGGCGCCGGCCTCGCGGGCCTCGCGCTGGCCGTGCACCTCGTGCTGCGGTGGCGCGCGCCGTACGCCGACCCCGTCATCCTGCCCGCGGTGATCGCGCTGAACGGCATCGGCCTGGCGATGATCTACCGGATCGACCTGGCCCGGGAGGCGCGCGGCCGGACGGACGTGTTCGCGGACAAGCAGCTGGCCTGGTCGGCGATCTCGGTCGTGCTGGCCTGCGTCGTGCTGGTGGTGCTGCGCGACCACCGGACGCTGCGCCGGTACACCTACACGGCCATGGTCGCCGCGCTCGTGCTGCTGGTGCTCCCCCTGGTGCCCGGGCTCGGCGTCGTCATCAACGGCGCCCGCATCTGGATCCGGGCGCTCGGCTTCTCGCTCCAGCCCGCCGAGCTCGCGAAGATCGCCCTCGCGGTGTTCTTCGCCGGGTACCTGGTGACGCACCGCGACACGCTGGCGCTCGCCGGACCCAAGGTGCTCGGTCTCCAGCTGCCCCGCCTGCGGGACCTCGGGCCGATCGCCGTGGTCTGGGCCGCCTCGATCGCCCTGCTGGTGTTCCAGCGCGACCTCGGCACGTCGCTGCTGCTGTTCGGCCTGTTCGTCGCGATGCTCTACGTCGCCACCGAGCGGCTGTCCTGGATCGTCATCGGCTTCCTCATGTTCGCCGGCGGCGTCGCGGTCGCCACGGCCACGTTCGGGCACGTCGCGGCGCGGTTCCACATCTGGCTGCACGCGATGGACCAGGACGTCTTCGACCAGGCGTTCGGCGGGTCGGGCCAGCTGGTCCGCGGGCTGTTCGGGCTGGCGAGCGGCGGGCTGTTCGGCACCGGCTGGGGACAGGGACGCCCGGACCTCGTGCCGTTCGCCGAGTCGGACTTCATCATCGCCTCGCTCGGCGAGGAGCTCGGGCTGACCGGCCTGATGGCGATCCTGGTGCTCTACCTGGTGCTCTGCCAGCGCGGCCTGCGCACCGCGATCGGGGTGCGGGACGGGTTCGGCAAGCTGCTCGCGGCCGGCCTGGCCTTCGTCATCGCGTTCCAGTGCTTCGTGGTGGTCGGGGGCATCACGCGGATCATCCCCCTGACGGGTCTGACCACGCCGTTCCTCGCGTACGGCGGCTCCTCGCTCCTCGCGAACTGGGTGATCGCCGCCCTGCTGCTGCGCATCTCCGACGACGCGCGCCGGCCCGCCCCCGCGCTGACCGGCCCGCTGCTCGCGACACCCGCCGCGGGCATCCCGCTGGACGAGCCCGACGACGAGGCCGACGACGCGCGCCCCTTCGTCCGTCCGACCGACGACCAGCCGACCCAGCAGCTGCGCCGCTCCGGGGGTGGGGCCGCGTGAACACCGCCCTGCGCCGCCTGGCGACCGTCGTGGTCGTCATGTTCGTCGCCCTGCTCGTCGGCACCACCTGGGTGCAGTTCGGCCAGGCGTCGGCCCTGAACAACGACCCGCGCAACGTCCGCACCCTGTACCGGGAGTTCGGCAAGCCGCGCGGGCCGATCATCGTCGCGGGGCAGACGATCGCCGAGTCCACGCCCGTCGACGACCCGTTCGGCTACCAGCGCTCCTACCTGCAGCCCGAGCTGTACTCCACGGTCACCGGGTTCTACTCCGTGGTGAACGGCCCCACCGAGCTCGAGAAGGCCGAGAACGACGTCCTCACCGGGCAGGCCGACTCCCTGTTCTGGAACCGCATCCAGGACCTGGTCACCGGCCGCCAGCCGCAGGGCTCGTCCATCGAGCTCACCCTGGACCCGGCCGCGCAGCAGGCGGCCCTCGACGCGCTCGGCGACCAGCGGGGCGCGGTCGTCGCCATCGAGCCGACCACCGGCAAGATCCTCGCGATGGTCTCCACCCCGGGCTTCGACCCGAACACGCTGGCCACGCACGACACCACCGCGGCGACCGCCGCCTACCAGCAGCTCATCGCGGCCGACGGCAACCCGCTGCTCAACACCGCGATCAACGAGAACTACCCGCCCGGGTCGACGTTCAAGCTCGTCACCGCCGCCGCGGCGCTGGAGTCGGGCGAGTACGCCGCCGACACCGTGGTCCCCGCGCCCGACACCTACACGCTGCCCGGCACCGCGACGCAGCTCGGCAACTTCGGCGGTTCCTCGTGCAGCTCCACCGGCGAGATGACGCTCGCCGACGCGCTGCGGATCTCCTGCAACACGGCGTTCGCGGAGCTGGGCGTCGACCTCGGGGACGACGCGATCCGGGAGCAGGCCGACAAGTTCGGCTTCGACTCGCGCGACCTGACCGTCCCGATGTCCGTGTCGGCGTCCACCTACCCCGACAGCCTCGCCCCCGACCGCACCGCGCTGTCCGCGATCGGCCAGGAGTCGGTCCGGTCGACCCCGCTGCAGATGGCCATGGTGGCCGCGGGGATCGCCAACGACGGCACCGTGATGACGCCGTACCTGGTGCAGACGGTGCGGACCGCCGACCTCGACGTGGTCAGCGAGGCCGAGCCGGCCGAGCTGTCCGACGCGGTCTCCCCGGCCACCGCCCAGGCGCTCACCGACATGATGGTCGGCGTCGTGCAGTCGGGTTCCGGGACGTCCGCGCAGATCTCCGGGATCGAGGTGGCCGGCAAGACCGGGACCGCGCAGACCGGCCGCGAGGACGAGGCCCCGCACGCCTGGTTCACCGGCTTCGCGCCCGCCGACGACCCGCAGGTCGCCGTCGCCGTGATCGTCGAGCACGGCGGGTCCGCCGGCTCCGAGGCCACCGGCGGCAAGGTCGCCGCGCCGGTCGCGCGCGCCGTGATGCAGGCGGTGCTGGGCCGGTGAGACCCGCACCCGGACTCGTCCTCGGCGGGCGCTACCGCCTGACCCGCCTGATCGCCGTCGGCGGCATGGGCGAGGTGTGGGCGGCACACGACCAGTCGCTCCAGCGGGACCTCGCGATCAAGGTGCTCCGCGAGGAGTTCGCCGGCGACGCCGGGTTCCTGGAGCGGTTCCGCACCGAGGCGCGCAACGCCGGCAGCCTGTCGCACGAGGGGATCGCCGCGCTGTTCGACTACGGCGAGCAGGACGGGTCCGCGTTCCTCGCGATGGAGCTCGTCGTCGGCGAGCCGATGAGCGACCTGCTCGAGCGCGAGCCCGTGCTCCCGCCCCGGCGGCTGCTGCCGATCCTCGCGCAGACCGCCCTCGCGCTGCACGCCGCGCACACCGCCGGCGTCGTGCACCGCGACGTGAAGCCCGGCAACATCCTCATCACGCCGACCGGCAAGGTGAAGATCACCGACTTCGGCGTCTCGCTGTCCAGCAACCAGGTCCCGATGACCGCCACCGGCATGGTCATGGGCACGGCCCAGTACCTGTCGCCCGAGCAGGCCGTCGGGGGCCCGGCGACCCCGGCCTCCGACATGTACGCGCTCGGGATCGTCGCCTACGAGGCGCTCGTCGGGCACCGGCCCTTCACCGGCCCGACGGCCGTCGACATCGCCGTCGCGCACGTGAACACCCCCGTCCCGCCGCTGCCGGCGTCCGTGGACCGGCAGATCGCGACCCTGGTCATGCGCCTGCTCGCCAAGGACCCGTCCGAGCGCCCGCGGTCCGCCGCCGAGCTCGCGGGGATGTTCGACGCGCTGGTCCCGCAGACCCCGGCCCGCGGCACGCCACCCGTCTCGATCGTGCCCGGGCGGGCGCGGTCCGCCGCCGTGCCCCCGGGCGCCGGGCGGCCGGGCGGCTCGGCGTCCGGGACGGGTGCGGACGGCCGGCGACGCGACGGGGGCCGGCCGACGGCCGACGGCGCGACCCGGGTCCGCGGCTCCGCGACCCCCGCCGCGGCGGGCACCGGTGCGCTCCCGCCCTCGTTCGACCCCCGCACCGGGCGCCCCACCGACGCCTCGCGTGCGCCCGCCCCGACCTACCGGGTCGGCGGTGCGCACTCGCACCCGACCACCCGGGCGCACGCCCGCGTGACCCGGCCGGCCCGCGCGGGCCGGCACCTGGTCCGGTGGCCGCTCCTGGTGCTCGCGGTGCTGGTCGTCGCCCTGCTCGGGGCGGCGCTGGCGGACCGCCTGACGGGTGACACCGGCTCCCTCGTACCCTTCGGGAGCGGCGGATACGCACGAGCGGCCGACCAGGGTGGGATGATCTCCCCGCACGTGCCCGGCGCAACCGCGCCGGACGCGCGAACGACGACAGCGAAGGACGCCTAGTGGTGGACGACGGATCCCGGATCCTCGCCGGACGGTACGAGGTCGGTGAGCTCATCGGCCGCGGGGGCATGGCCGAGGTGCACATCGGGCACGACACGCGCCTCGGACGCACCGTCGCGATCAAGATCCTGCGCTCCGACCTCGCACGCGACCCGTCCTTCCAGGCACGGTTCCGGCGCGAGGCGCAGGCCGCCGCCGCGCTGAACCACCCCGCGATCGTCGCGGTGTACGACACCGGCGAGGACACCTACACCGAGGTCACGGGCGCCGTCGCGCACGTGCCCTTCATCGTCATGGAGTACGTCGAGGGGCACACCGTCCGCGACATCCTCCGCGACGGCCAGGCCGTGCCCATCGAGGAGGCCATCGAGATCACCGCCGGCGTCCTGTCGGCCCTCGAGTACTCCCACCACGCCGGCATCGTGCACCGGGACATCAAGCCCGCGAACGTCATGCTGACCCCCACCGGCGCCGTCAAGGTCATGGACTTCGGCATCGCGCGGGCCCTCGCGGACTCCGCCGCCACGATGACCCAGACGCAGGCCGTCATCGGCACCGCGCAGTACCTGTCGCCCGAGCAGGCCCGCGGCGAGACCGTCGACGCCCGCTCCGACCTGTACTCCGCCGGCTGCCTGCTGTTCGAGCTGCTCACCGGCCGGCCGCCGTTCGTCGGCGACTCCCCCGTCGCCGTCGCCTACCAGCACGTCCGGGAGATCGCCCCCGCGCCGTCCTCCGTCGCGAGCGACGTCCCCGAGGTGCTGGACCGGATCTGCGCCAAGGCCCTGGCCAAGGAGCGCGACTCCCGCTACTCCTCCGCCGCGGAGTTCCGCGCCGACCTCGAGGCCGCCGCGCGCGGGGGCCAGGTCTCGGCCCCCGTCGTCCCGGTCGGCCTCGGCGCGGGCGCGGCCACGCAGGTCATGGGTGCGCCCGACGCCGCGACCACACAGCTCATGCCCGGTGGCGCCCCCGCGTGGGCGCCCACCGGCCCCGGCACCTCCGTCCTGCCCACGCAGGTCGAGGAGGATCCGGAGGAGGAGAAGAAGTCCCGGGCGTGGCTCTGGGTCACCCTGTCGGTGATCGCCGCCCTGGCCATCGGCGGCATCCTCTACCTGCTCCTGCGCGACACGACTCCCCCCGTGCAGAACGTCACCGTCCCCGACGTGACCAACCAGGCGGAGGCCGACGCGGTCTCCGCCCTCGAGGCGCTCGAGTTCGACACCGCCCGCCAGTCCGAGGCCAGCACCGACGTCGACGAGGGCCTGGTCATCCGCACCGACCCGACCGGCGGGACGGCCGCGCCCTCGGGCAGCACCGTGACGGTCGTCGTCTCGGCCGGCCCGGACTCCGTCGTGGTGCCGCCCGTCGACGGGCTGACGCAGGACCAGGCGCGCCAGCAGCTCGAGGAGGCGGGCCTGACCGTGGGCACGGTCACCGAGGAGGACGACGCCGCGCAGCCCGCCGGCCGCGCCCTGCGGACCGATCCGGCGCAGGACCAGTCGGTCCCCGAGGGCTCCACCGTGACGCTGTTCATCTCGTCGGGCAACGTCCAGCTGGAGAGCATGGTCGGCGCCACCCAGGCGGACGCCCAGGCGCGGCTGAACGCGCTGAACCTCGGGTCGGCGATCGTCACCGAGGAGACCGCCGACCCGGCGTCGGTGGGCAAGGTGCTCAAGCAGGACCGCGAGGGCCTCCTGGAGCAGCGCACCGTCGTCACGCTCACCATCGGCGCCGAGGCCACCACGGTGCAGATCCCGACCGACGTCATCGGCAAGTCCGAGGCCGACGCGACCGCCCAGCTCCAGGCGCTCAACCTGACCGTCGACTCCATCGAGTCCGACAGCCCGTCGAACGCCGCGGTCGGCACGGTCCTGTCCACCGACCCCCGCGCGGGGACCACGGTGGACATCGGCAGCACGGTCACTCTCGTCCTGAGCGGCGGCCCCGACGCCGGCGGCGGCGACACCTCCGGCACCGAGGATCCCGGCACCGACGGCTGACCCCTCCCTGACCCCTGCGCCTGACCCTGCGCCGAGATCGGTGTGTCACCCCCGAGATCGGACCTCAGAAGTACCGATCTCGAGCACACACACCGATCTCGCCGAGCATCGCGGGCGTTGTGGCCCCTCGTGTCCTGAGCGCTCGGCTGACTCGCGCGATGAGGCGGTCGGGGTCCGACAGGTCCGACCAGCTGAATCGGAGCAGGGTCCACCCCTCGTCCTCGATCGCCTGCTGCCTGCGCTTCTCCTCGAGGACGGCCCGCACCGCCTGCTCCCCGTCGGACCCGTACTTCACCCTGCCGTCGAACTCGATGCCGACCTTGGCCTCGGGCCAGCCCAGATCGAGCCACCGCCACCCGATCGAGGTCTCGACCGGGACCTGGACGACCGGCTCGGCCAGGCCCGACTCCACGAGCCTCCACCGCAGCATCGACTCGCCAGCCGACTCCGCGCCACCGTCCGCCCTGGCGAGCACCATCCGTGCCCGCCGGACTCCGCGTGCCCCGGCAGAACGTCCCACGAGCCGGTCGAGCCCATCCCGGTCCACATGTCCTCCTCGGAGCGCCGAGTCGGCGATCACGAGCGCATGGGCCGGCGGCAGGGTCGCCGCGCAGTCCAGGACCGTCCGCTCCGCGCACGAGGTGGGGAGCGCGGGCACGCAGGACACCTCCGCCGCGCGCTCCACGAGCGACGTCCAGTGCTCCCGCACACCGTCACGGCCCCGGACCCTGGACTCGCGGGGCGCGACCAGCGCGGTGATGTCCACGTGGGTCGGGATGACAGCGAGGCTGAACCCCCACAGCACGGCGGCGGTCCCGTGAGAGAACCAGTGCCCGCCGTCCCGGAGCCGGTGCAGCGCTGCCGCGTGCGCGAGGAGTCGGTACCGAGCCCGTTCCCACGGTGGTCCGGGTGGCGGAGGCTCCGCGTACACACCGCGCACGACACGGACCAGGGAACCGTCACGCACACGCGCGTGCCGCTCCGACGGGTCGAGAGCCGCCGCGAGGACGACCTGCGGCGGCTCCGGGAGCGTCGGTGCAGGACGAGGCCGTGTGGGCGGAGCACCGGGGACTGCGGGAGCGCGGGGCTCGTACCGCGGTCGGCGTCGCGGCTCGTGCGCTGGAGGAGTGCGGGTGTCGGTCATGGACGTCGACGATGCACGAGCATCGTCGTGGTCGGACGACGTCATCCACAGATGTGCCGGCGCCCGTCGTCCCGGAACACCTGTGGAGCACTCGGCGCCCTGCTGTCGAGCGGGCGTTCCGCGGACGGCGCCGCACCCGACACGACCCAGCACCGACAGGTGCCCGACCCCGAGATCGGTACCCGGCGTCGAGATCGGTCGGTAGGTCGACCGATCTCGAGCACGACACACCGATCTCGGCAGCAGGAAGCAGCAGGAAGGAGGGGCTAGGGGCGGACGAGGGGGTGCAGGCCCGCGGAGCGGGTGACCGCGTCCGGGGCGCCTGTCTCCAGGAGCCAGTTGGCGAGGAGGCGGTGGCCGCCCTCCGTGAGGACGCTCTCGGGGTGGAACTGGACGCCGT
>DAMBCY010000105.1:0-11157 GCA_032056255.1 Cellulomonas sp.
CATCGAGGCGAACCTACCGTGCCGAGGCACCGTCCCGGGCGGCACCGGGGCCGGCGGACCGGTTCCGGTGCTGCCGGTCCCGCCAGGCCAGCGCCGATCCGCCGAGCAGCGCCGCCGTGCCCGACGCGAGCAGGACCGCGACCTTGAGGTGCTCGTCGTGCGGGCTGCCCGCGCCGAACGCGAGCTCGCCGATCAGCAGGGACACGGTGAACCCGATCCCCGCCAGCAGCCCGACGGCCCCGACGTCCCGCCAGTGCAGGTCGGGGGCGAGCGCGGCGCGGGTGAACCGGGCGACGAGCCACGTCGCGACGACGATCCCCACCGGCTTGCCGACCACCAGCCCGAGCGCCACCCCCTGCGCCACGGGGTCGGCGACGGCGGCCGCCAGCGCCCCGCCGGACAGCGGGACCCCGGCGGCGAACAGGGCGAACACCGGCACGGCGAACCCCGCGGACACCGGCCGCCACCGGTGCTCCAGGCGCTCGGCGACGCTCACGTCCTCGCCGGCGCGGGCGACGGCCGGGGCGGTCATGCCGAGCAGCACCCCGGCGATGGTGGCGTGCACCCCGGAGGCGTGCATCAGCACCCAGGCGGTGCCGGCCAGGACGACGAGGCCGGTGGTGACCGCTCGGCCGGCGGCACCCCGGCGCCGGACCCGCGCGCGCACCAGCACCGCGAACCCGCCGACGGCCAGCAGCGAGGCCGCCAGCAGCACCAGCTGCACCCCGTCCGTGTAGACGACGGCGATCACCACGATGCCGAGCAGGTCGTCGACCACCGCCAGCGTCAGCAGGAACGCGCGGAGCGAGGCCGGCAGGCTGCGGCCCACCACCGAGAGCACCGCGACGGCGAACGCGATGTCCGTCGCCGTCGGGACGGCCCAGCCCTGCGGGGCGCCGCCGGTCGCGGTCAGGTTCACCGCGAGGTAGAGCAGCGCGGGGACCGCCATGCCGCCCAGTGCCGCGACCACCGGCACCACGGCGGTGCGGGCCTGCCGGAGCTCCCCGGCGACGATCTCGCGCTTCAGCTCCAGCCCGACGACGAAGAAGAAGACCGCGAGCAGCCCGTCCGTCGCCCAGCCCGCGAGGGTGAGGTCCAGGTGCAGCGCCGCAGGACCCACGACCGTGCCGGACAGCGTCGTGTACGACGCCGCCCAGGGTGAGTTCGCCCACCCGAGCGCGACCGCGGCGCCGAGCAGCAGCAGGACGCCGCCGGTGCGCTCGCCGCGCAGGGTGTCGAGGAGGTTCCGCTCGCCGCCGGGGGTGAGCCCGGCGAACAGGCGCCGGCCCGGGGACCGGGGGCGGTCAGGACGCGAGGGCGTGGTGTGCGGCACGGGCTGCTCCGGGGTCGGCGATGCGGACGCCGACCAGACTTCCCGGCACACCGACCACGACCCTACCGTCCGGGGGCGCGGGACCTCACGGGCGCCCCGGGGCGCGGTCAGACGTCCGCGGGCACCTCGGCCGGCGACGCCGAGGCGGCGTCCCCGCCGCGACGGTCCTTCGGCGGGTCGAACCGGTAGCCGACGTTCCGCACGGTCCCGATCAGCTGCTCGTGCTCCGGCCCGAGCTTCGCGCGCAGGCGCCGGACGTGCACGTCCACCGTGCGGGTGCCGCCGTAGTAGTCGTAGCCCCAGACCTCCTGCAGCAGCTGGGCGCGCGTGAACACGCGGCCCGGGTGCTGCACCAGGTACTTGAGCAGCTCGAACTCCTTGTAGGTGAGGTCGAGCGGGCGGCCGCGCAGCCGGGCGGTGTACCCGCCGGCGTCGATCATCAGCTCGCCGGAGGAGATCTCCTGCGGCGCGTCGTCGTACTGGGACGTCGCCGCGCGCTCGATGACCAGGCGGAACCGGGTCTCGACCTCGGCGGGCGTCGCGTTCTCCAGCACGATGTCGTCGGCGCCCCACTCGGCCGTCACGACCGTCAGGCCGCCCTCGGTCAGCACCAGCACCAGCGGGACGGTCAGCCCCGTCGCGCGCAGCAGCCGGCACGTGGTGCGCGCGGTCACCAGGTCGCGGCGCGCGTCGAGCACCACGATGTCGGCGTCCGGCGCGTCCACGAGAGCCGACGGCTCCACGGGGAGCACCCGGACCCGGTGGGACAGCAGCCCCAGGGCCGGGAGCACCTGGGACGAGCCGCCGGACGCAGGTGTCAGCAGCAGCAGGTCGGCCACGATCAACCCCTCCCCGTCCGAATTGGGGGACACGGTACAGCGTGCACGTCACGCGGAAGTTGCCTTCTCGCACGGGACCGCCGCGGGCCGCCGCCGGACCGATGCCGGGCGGAGGGCCCGGGTCTGCGAGGATGGCCCGCGTGCAGGCGTCGAATCGTGCCGTGACCACGGCGGTCCTGGCGACGCTCGTCGCCGTCGCCGGCGTCCTCGGGGACGTCTCCCTCGCCGGGCGGGACGGTGTCGTCCTCGCGGGCCTGCTCGCCGTCCTGGCGGTGGTGTTCGCGATCGGCCTCCCGCGCGTCAGCGCGTTGCCCTCCCCGCTCGGCACCGGCGTCGTCGTCGGCGGCGCGGGGGTCGCGGCCGTCGTGGTCGTCCACCTCACCGAGACCGAGCCGCTGCTCGGCGACCTGCCCGCGGTGTTCGCCGCCGCCGTGCTCGCCGCGTTCGTCGCGGAGCTCGCCCGGCGCGACGGCCGCGAGCGGCTCGTCGAGTCCGTCGCGGGGACCGTCGCCGGGGCGCTCGTGCCGGTCTGCGCCGCCGGGTGGGTCGCGGCCGAACGCACCGTGGCCGGCGACGCCGTGGTCGTGACGGGCGCCGTCGCGCTCGCGGTCGGATCCGCGCTCACGGCGCTGCCGCTGCGCAGCTGGGTCGGCGCCGGGACCACCATCGCCGCCGCCGCGGCGGGCGGCCTCGTGGCGGGTGCCGCGCTGCCCGCCGTCGGCCTGCTGTCCGGCGGGGTGCTCGGCGTGGCCGTCGGCATCCTCGTCGCGGCGACCGACTCGCTCTTCGACCGTCTGCCCGCCCTGGAACATCGTCTCGCGGGCTGGGCGGTGGCTGTGCTGCCCGTCGCCGTCACCGGCATCCTGGTGTACGTCGTCGGACGCGTCCTCGTGGGGTGACATGGAATCGCGGGTGCTGCTGGTCCTGGCCGTGCTCGCGCTCGCCGCGGTCGCCGGTCTGGTCTGGCGTGCCCGCAACGGCCGGTTCGTCGCGTCGTCGCCCGGGTCGGCCGGGTCGCCCGGCGCGGTCCTGACCGCCGCCGAGCTCGGCGCCCCGCTCGGCGGGCGCGCCACGTTCGTGCAGCTCTCCTCCGAGGTCTGCGCCCCGTGCCGGAGCACCGCCGCCGTGCTCGGCACGCTCGCGGGCGAGCACCCCGGCGTCGCGCACGTCGAGCTGCCCGCCGAGCAGCGGCTCGACCTGGTGCGCCGGTTCGACGTGCTGCGCACCCCCACGGTGCTCGTGCTCGACGGCGCCGGCGTGGTCCGCGGGCGGTTCTCCGGGGCCACCACCCGGGCGCAGGCGCTCGACGCGCTGGAGCGGTGTCCCGGCGCGGTCGCCGCGCGCTGACCCGCCCGCCGCCCGCACGCCGCCCCGCCCGCCTCCCCGCCCGCCTCCCCGCCGAGATCGGTCGTCCCGGTCGAGATCGGTGGTCCCGGCACCCGATCTCGACGCCGACACACCGATCTCGGCGACGTCCGTACCCCTCCCGAAGGAGTTCTCATGACTGCCGAGTCCTCGATCACGCCCGCGTCCGCGGGGCCTGCCGGGGCGGCGCCGGGTGCACCGGCGGGGATCGACCCGCGGGGCCCGCGGGTCGGCGCCGGGCTGACCGCCGTGCTGCTCGTCGTCGTCCTGCTGCTGCCGGGCGACCCGAGCGCGGCGGCCACCGTCGGGCTCGCCGTGGTCGCGGCGCTGTTCGCGGTCGGTGCCGTCCGCGGGGCGCAGGGCTCCGTGCCGGGCCTGCTCTACCGCGCGCTGGTGCGGCCACGGCTCGCGCCCCCGACCGAGCTCGAGGACCCGCGCCCGCCCCGGTTCGCCCAGGCCGTCGGCCTGGTGATCACCGGCGCGGGAGTCCTGCTCGCGCTGCTGGGCGTCCCCGCGGCGGTGCCGGTCGCGGCGGCGCTCGCCCTGGTCGCCGCGGTCCTCAACGCCGCGTTCGGCCTCTGCCTGGGGTGCGAGCTCTACCTCCTCCTCACCCGCCTCCGCGCCCGCTGACCGCCGGCGTCGGGCACCGAGGGTGCCCTGGAGGCGCCGAGGGAGGGCCCGCCGCGTGCCTCCCTCGCCGCCCCGGGAGCACCCTCGGCGCGCGGGAGGCACCAACGCGGGAAGGCGCGGGCGGGTGGCGTCGTTAGGATCGGTGCATGTTGGCACTCGAGATCGTGTTCATCGGTCTGCTCGTCGCCTCGGCGCTCGCGATCGCCTGGTTCGCGGGCTTCGTCGTCTTCAAGCTGTTCAAGGGACAGCGCTGAGAGAAGGGTCCGCCTCCTGATGGCGTTCACGCTGCCCGACGGGCTCGCGCCCGAGATGTACCCGCTCGCCTGGCTGGTCGGCCGGTGGCACGGCGAGGGGGTCGTCGGGTACCCGGGCATCGAGGAGACCGCGTTCACGCAGGACGTCTCGATCGACCACGACGGGGGCCCGTACCTGTCCTACGCGTCGACGATCCGGCTCGTGGTCGCGCCGGACGACGCGTCGGCGCTCGCGGACCCGGACGGCACCCCGGCGCCGGACGCCCCGGCGGCCGAGGACGAGGAGCCGGGCCCGGTGTGGTCCACGGAGCGGGGGTTCTGGCGCATCCCGCCGGAGCGGCCCGAGGGCATGGGCTCCGAGCTGCACCCGGTGGAGCTGCTGCTCGCGGACCCGTCCGGGCACGTGGCGGTGTTCGTCGGCGCGACGGGCAACGGCCGCATCGACCTGGTGAGCGACCTGATCGCGCGCACGGCGACGGGGGCGGAGATCACGGCGGGCAAGCGGCTGTACGGGCTGGTGCAGGGCGAGCTCATGTGGGCGCACGACCTCGCGGCGTTCGGCCACGAGCTGCAGTCCTACGGCTCCGCGCGGCTGAGCCGCGTGACCGGCTGACATGACCACGCAGACCCCGGCCGCCGACGCGGCCCCGCAGGCGCCCCGGCACCGCAGCCCGCTGCTCGACCGGCACGGCGCGGTCGCGGCGTCCGGCCCCGACGCCGGCGTGGCGTGGCACTACGGCGACCCGACGGCGGAGCAGCGCGCGCTCACCCGCGGCGGCGCGGTCGTCGACCAGTCGCACCTCGGGGTCGTGCGGGTCGCGGGGCCCGACCGGCTGTCCTGGCTGCACTCGATCACGTCGCAGCAGCTCGACGACCTCGCGCCGCGCACCTCGACCGAGACGCTGGTGCTCAGCCCGCAGGGGCACGTGGAGCACGCGGCCGCGGTCGTCGACGACGGCGAGGCGACCTGGCTGGTCTCCGAGACCGCCCCGGCGCTCGCGGCGTGGCTGGACCGGATGCGGTTCATGCTGCGCGTCGAGGTCGCGGACGTCACGGACGACTGGGCGGCGCTCGCCGAGCCGGTGGACGCCGAGGGCGCGCCGGGCGAGCCGGTGACCTGGCGGGACCCGTGGCCGCGGACCCTGCCCGGCGGCACCCGGTACGGGCTGCCGGACGCCGAGCACCCGGGCGCCGACCGCCGCTGGCGGCTGGTGCTGGTCCCGCGCGGCGAGCTGGTGGCCGCGGTGCGCTCCCGGGAGGCGGCGGGCTGGCCGCTGGTCGGCACGTGGGCGAGCGAGGCGGTCCGGGTCGAGGCGTGGCGCCCCCGGTTCGCGCACGAGGTCGACCACCGCACCATCCCGCACGAGCTGGACTGGCTGCGCACGGCGGTGCACCTGCACAAGGGCTGCTACCGGGGTCAGGAGACGATCGCCCGGGTGCACAACATGGGCCGGCCGCCGCGCCGGCTGGTGCTGCTGCACCTGGACGGGTCGGGGCACCTGCTGCCGGAGGCCGGCGCGGTCGTCCGGGACCTCGGCGACCTGCTGACGACCGGGGAACCGGGCCGGGAGATCGGCCGCGTCACCACCGTCGCACGGCACCACGAGCTCGGGCCGGTGGCGCTCGCCGTGCTGAAGCGCTCGGCGCCGGTGGACGTCGAGGTGGTCGTGGACTGCGACGGCGGCGCGATCACCGCCGGGCAGGAGGTCGTGGTGCCGGGCGACGGGGTGTCCGTCGACCGGCCGGCCGCGCACGGACCGCTGACGCGCGGCCTCGGCGGCCACCCGATGCTGTGACGCACGCCCCCGCCCCGCGGGGCCCGTCCTCCGTGCGGGTGCAGGTCGCCGCGCGCGCCCGGCAGGGCTGGTCGCGGGTGCGGACGGCGTTCGTGCCCGTGCTGCAGGCGGTCGTCGCCGCGGGCATCGCCTACGCGATCGGCTACTCCGTCCTCGGGCACTCCGCGCCGTTCTTCGCCCCGGTCAGCGCGTGGATCGCGCTCGGGTTCACCGCGGACCGCGACCTGCGGCGGGTCGCGGAGCTCGCGGTGGGCGTCGCGCTCGGCGTCGGCCTGGGCGACCTGGTGGTGCACGGCATCGGCACGGGCGCGTGGCAGGTGGCCCTGGTGCTGCTGGTCGCCACGCTGGTGGCCCGGTTCCTGGACCGCGGGCCGATGCTGACGACGCAGGCCGGCGTGCAGGCGATCGTCATCGTGGGGCTGCCCGCGGTGGGCGCGTCGGGCGGTCCGGTGGGCCGGTGGACGGACGCCCTGGTGGGTGGTCTGGTCGCGCTGGCGGTCGCCGCGCTCACCCCGAGCGACCCGCGCCGCCGCCCGCGCGCGCAGGGCCGCGCCGCCGTCGAGGAGCTCGCCGGGATGCTGCGGCTGCTCGCCCGCGGGATGCGCACCCGCTCGGCCGCCGACGTGGAGGACGCGCTGATCCGCGGCCGCGCCTCGCAGCCCGCCCTCGACGAGTGGCAGGAGGCCGCGACCGCCGCACGGGACCTCGCCCGGGTGTCCCCGGCGGCGCGGCGGCACCGGACGGAGCTCGTCTGGGTGGGCCAGTCGGCCGTGCGGGTCGACCGCGCGGTCCGGAACGCGCGGGTGCTCGCCCGCCGCGGCCTGGCCACCGTGGAGGCCGAGCCCCCGCACGACCTCGGCGTGGTCGCGGACGCCGTCGACCGGGTCGCGCTGGCGGCGGACGCCCTCGCGGCGGCGCTCGGGTCCGGGCAGGAGCCGCTGCGGTCCCGCGAGGAGCTGCTGCGCCTGGCCGCGGAGCTGGACCCGTTCGTGCTCACGCCCGACGACTGGCAGGCGCAGAGCCTCGTGCTGCTGCTGCGCTCGCTGGTGGTGGACCTCATGGAGGCGAGCGGCGTCGACGCCCGGACCGCCCGCGAGACGCTGCCCGAGATCTGACCGTAGGCTCGGCGCGTGATCTTCGCCTCCCTGCAGCTGCTCCTGCTGCTCCTGTTCAGCCTCGTCATCCTCGCGCTGGCGGTCTGGGCGCTCGTCGACGCCCTGCGCCGGCCCGCGGCCGCGTTCACCGCGGCGGGCAAGCAGACCAAGCAGATCTGGACGATCATCCTCGCGGTCGCCACGGTGGTGGCGTTCATCGCGGTGCCGCCGCCGCTCGGCATCGCCGGCCTGCCGATCTTCCTGGCGCTGCTCAGCGCGGTCGCCGCGGTCGTGTACCTGGTCGACGTGCGCCCGGCGGTGGGACCGCACACCCGGCGCCGCGGTCCGCGGGGCGGCGGCCCCTCGCGCGGCGGGTGGTGAGCGTGCCGGGTCCGCGCCCGGGCGGTCCGGACCTCGCCGAGCGCCTGCACGCCGGGGCTGCGGCGGTCGTCGCCGCGGCCGGTGGCGACGACATCGGCTCGGCCGCCGTGCCGCTCGCCCGCGTCGTGCGTGGCGAGCTCGTCGAGTCGGTGCACCTCGGCCACCTCGTGCTGCTCGGCCCGGACGGGGAGGTGCGCCTGGCGCTCGGCGACCCGGACGTCACCGTGCTCGCGCGCTCCTCGCTCAAGCCGCTGCAGGCCGTCGGGATGCTCCGGGCCGGGCTCGAGCTCGAGTCCCCGCACCTCGCGCTCGCCTGCGCGAGCCACGACGGCACCCCCGACCACCTGCGGGCGGTCCGGGAGACGCTGCTCGCCGCGGGGCTGGACGAGACCGCGCTCGACAACACCCCGGACCTGCCGCTGGACCCCGACGCCGCGTTCGCGTGGCGGACCGACGGCCACGGCCCCGAGCCGGTCGCGCAGAACTGCTCCGGCAAGCACGCGGCGATGCTCGCGACCGCCGTCGCGCACGACGGCGAGCCCGGCTGGGACCCCGGCGGCTACCTGGGCGCCGAGCACCCGGTGCAGGTCGCGTGCCGCGCCGCGATCGAGGAGCTGACCGGCGTGCAGGCCTGGCACGTGACCGTGGACGGCTGCGGGGCACCGCTGTTCTCCACCACGCTGCGCGGGCTGGCGCGGGCGTTCGCCCGCATCGCGACGGCCCCGGCGCGCGAGCCCGGCACCCCGCTCGCCCGGGTCGCCGACGCGATGACGGAGCACCCGGACCTGGTCGGCGGCGAGCGCCGGGACGTCACCCGCGCGATGCGTGCCGTGCCCGGCCTGGTCGCGAAGGACGGCGCGGACGGCGTGTACGCGGCCGCGCTGCCCGACGGGTCGGCGCTCGCGTTCAAGATCGCCGACGGCAGCCCCCGGCCCCGCCCCGCGGTGCTCGTCGCGGCGCTGCGGCTCGCGGGGGCGGACGCGGTGCCCGGCGCGGACGTCGCGGCGCTCGACGCGCTGGGTGACGTGCCGGTGCTCGGGCACGGGGAGCCGGTCGGCGCGGTCGTCCCGACGTTCGGGTCGGGTGCGCCGGGGGCCACCGGGCCCGGCGCATGAGGGCCGTCGTCCAGCGGGCCACCCGTGCGTCCGTGACGGTGGCCGGGGAGGTCGTGGGGTCGTTCGAGGGCCAGGGTCTCGTGGTCCTCGTCGGCGTCACCCCCGGCGACGGGCCCGCGCAGGTGGAGCACATCGCCCGGAAGGTCGCCGAGCTGCGCATCCTGCGCGACGAGCGGTCCGCGACCGAGGTCGACGCCCCCGTGCTGGTCGTCAGCCAGTTCACGCTCTACGGCGACGCGCGCAAGGGCCGCCGCCCCACGTGGAACGCCGCGGCACCCGGCCCCGTCGCCGAGCCGCTGGTCGAAGCCGTCGTCGCCGACCTCCGCGCCCGCGGCCTCACGGTGAGCACCGGGGTGTTCGGCGCGGACATGGCCGTCGAGCTGGTCAACGACGGCCCGGTCACGCTGCTGCTGGAGTCGGCGCCGGGCGCCTGAGCGGCACCGGCGCGGCGCGCGGGTCAGCCGAGCCGCAGCTCCAGGCGCTCCTCGACCTGCGTCGGGGTCGGGGCGTGCCGCTCCTTCGTCCGCACGTACCCCGCGCGGACGAACAGGTCGCCGGCCGCGTGGTTCGCGTCGCGGACCCACAGCGAGACCGTCGTGGCACCGTCGGCGCGCGCGGCCTCCCGCACGGTGTCGAGCAGCGCCCAGCCCAGTCCCCGCCGCCGGACCTCCGGGGCCACCCACAGCTGCACGACGTGCCGGTCGGTGGCGGGGGAGCCCGGCTCCTGGATCAGCCCGACCAGCCCGCGCGGCGACCCGGCGTCGTCCTCGAGCACCCAGGTGCTCGAGCCGCGCAGCCGCATGCGCCAGTGCGGCTCCGCGAACATCTGCTCGCGCGCGAGCGAGGACCCGAACACGTCGGGGTCCTCGCGCAGCGCGCGCAGCCGCACGTCGCGGACGACCTGCCAGTCGTCCTCCTGCACCCGCCGGATCAGCACCCCGCCAGCATGCCGCACCGGCGGGCGCGGGGCGGTCAGGGACGCGACCGCGCGTCCTCCGGGACGGTGCCGGCCGGACCGCCGTGGCCGGCGGGGTCGGGGACGGCGCGGGCGACGTCGGCGACCTCCTCCTCCGGGCGCGGCGGCACGGTCTCGTCGAACTCGAGATCGGGGACGGCGGTGCGGGGGTCGTGCACGGGCTCGGTCACGGGTTGCTCCTCGCGCTGGGGGTCGCGGTGGACCCACCGTAGGGCGGCGGGGGCCGACGCGCGCGACGATGGGCGGATGAGGATCGGGGCCGTCACCGGGGACATCACCGTGCAGCAGGTGGACGCGGTGGTGAACGCCGCGAACTCGTCCCTGCTGGGCGGCGGGGGCGTGGACGGCGCGATCCACGCCGCCGCCGGTCCGGAGCTGCTGGCGGCGTGCCGGGAGCTGCGCCGCACCACGCTGCCCGACGGGCTGCCGCCGGGGGAGGCGGTGGCGACCGGGGCGGGCCGGTTGCCGGCGCGGTGGGTCGTGCACACCGTCGGGCCGAACCGGCACGCGGGGCAGACCGACCCCGCGGTGCTGGCGTCGTGCTTCACGCGGTCGCTCGACGAGGCCGCCCGCCTCGGCGCCCGCACGGTCGCGTTCCCGGCCGTCTCCGCCGGCGTCTACGGCTGGGACGCCGACGAGGTCGCGCGCGTGGCGGTCGTGGCGGTCCGCTCCTGGGCGTCCGCGCACCCGGACACCCTGGACGAGGTGCGCTTCGTCCTCTTCACCCCCCGCACCGAGCACTCCTTCACCCGCGCCCTCGCCGCCCCCTGACCCCCGCTCCCTTGGTGCCTCCGACGCGTCGAGGGAGGTCTCGGGGTGCCGGCGGGGTGCTGCGGCGAGAGCACCCTCGGCGTCGGGGACCCTCCCTCGGTGCGGGGTGCTCAGCGTGGGGGGAGGCGCGCGAGGCCGCGGCGCAGGTCCTCGGCGCTCGCGGTCAGGGAGATCCGCACCCAGCCCTCGCCCGCGGGGCCGAAGGCCGAGCCGGGTGCGACGGCCACGCCACGGGTGCGGACCAGGTCCTCCGTCCACGCCGCCACGTCACCGCCGGAGGCGTGCGAGACGTCCGCCCACAGGTAGATGCCGCCGGTCGCGGGCAGCCACGGGATGCCGAGCCCGTCGAGGACGGCGGTCGCGAGCCCACGGTGCTCCCGGTAGGTGCGGCGGGCGTGGTCGACGGCGTCCTGCGGTCCGGTCAGCGCGGCGAGCGCGGCGTGCTGCGCGGGGCTGTTCACGCACGAGACCACGGACTCCTGCACCCGCGGCATCAGCGGCACCAGCGCGTCCGGCACCACGAGCGCACCGACCCGGAACCCGGTCATCGCGTGGGTCTTGGAGAACGTGTGCAGCGTGAGCACCCGGCCGTCGGTGTCGTAC
>DAMBCY010000106.1:0-11156 GCA_032056255.1 Cellulomonas sp.
CCGGCCTCCCGGGCGCCCGGTGAGCCCGGGCGCCCGGTGACCGCGGGGCGGTGCCTCAGACGCCGAGGCGCTCGCGGACCTGGACCAGCGACGGGTTGGTCGCGGCGGAGCCGTCCGGGAACAGGACGGTCGGCACGGTCTGGTTGCCGCCGTTGACCCGCTCGACGAACGCGGCGGCGTCCGGGGCCTGCTCGATGTCGACCTCGGTGTAGCCGATGCCCGCGGAGTCGAGCTGGGTCTTCAGGCGTCGGCAGTAGCCGCACCAGGTGGTCGAGTACATCGTCACGGTGCCCTCGGCGGGCAGGTCCTGCGTGGTCGTCATCGTCAGCCTTCGTCGTGGGGTGCGTCGGTCCGTCGTTCCACCGGACGCAACGTCCGGGAGCCGCCCCGTCTTCCCGGGTCGTCCCGGACCGGGCACGCACCCCCGCGTCGGGAGGTGTCGGCGCAGGGTGCGAGGATCGGGGGCGATGCCTGCCGACGACCTCCTCGACGCCCTCGACCCCGACCAGCGCGACGTCGCCCGCGCGCTGACCGGGCCGGTGTGCGTCCTGGCGGGCGCGGGCACCGGCAAGACGCGGGCCATCACGCACCGGATCGCCTACGGGGTGCGCACGGGGTCGTACGCGCCGACGAGCGTGCTGGCCGTGACGTTCACCGCCCGCGCGGCGGGGGAGATGCGCACCCGGCTGCGGGACCTCGGCGTCGCGGGGGTGCAGGCCCGGACCTTCCACTCCGCGGCGCTGCGGCAGCTGCGGTACTTCTGGCCGCGGGTGGTCGGCGGCCCGGTCCCGGAGCTGATGGCGCAGAAGGCCCCCGTCGTCGCCGACGCGTGCCACCGGCTCGGCCTGTCCGTGGACCGGGTCTCCGTGCGCGACCTGGCGTCCGAGATCGAGTGGGCGAAGGTCTCCCGCATCACCGCCGAGGACTACGTGCGCGCCGCCGCCGCGGCCGACCGCCCCGCGCCAGCCGGGCACGACCACCAGGCGGTGGCGCGGCTGATCACGGCGTACGAGGACGCGAAGGACGCGCGCGGCGTCATGGACATGGAGGACATCCTCTGGCTGCTGTCGGGGATGCTGGTGGAGAACGGCGCCGTCGCCGACGAGGTGCGGGGTCAGTACCGGCGGTTCGTCGTCGACGAGTACCAGGACATCTCCCCGCTGCAGAAGTTCCTGCTCGACCAGTGGCTCGGCGGCCGCGACGAGCTGTGCGTGGTGGGGGACCCGAGCCAGACCATCTACTCGTTCGCGGGTGCGACGCCCCACTACCTGACGCGGTTCACCGCCGAGCACCCGAAGGCCCAGGTCGTGCGGCTGGTCCGGGACTACCGGTCGACCCCGCAGGTGGTCGGGCTGGCGAACGAGGTGCTGCGCCGCGCCCCGAAGGACCGCGCCGCGCGCTGGGAGCCGCTCGAGCTGATCGCCCAGCGCCCGTCGGGGGGCCCCGTGCGGTTCGCGGTCTACGACGACGACGAGACCGAGGCCGCCGGCGTCGCCACGCGCATCGGGCGGCTGGTCGCCGCGGGCACCCGGCCCAGCGAGATCGCGGTGCTCTACCGGACGAACGGGCAGTCCGAGGCGTTCGAGCAGGCGCTCGCGGCGGTCGGGATCGGGTACGTGCTGCGCGGTGGCGAGCGGTTCTTCGCCCGCAAGGAGGTGCGCGACGCGATCGTCCGGCTGCGCGGTGCCGCGGTCGCCGCGGACGCCGACGTCCCGATGCCGGAGACGGTCCGGGACGCGCTGCGGTCCGCCGGCTGGTCGGACGAGCCCCCGGCCGCGCGCGGTGCGACCCGGGAGCGCTGGGACACGCTGCACGCCCTGGTCGCCCTGGCCGACGACCTCGCCGCGACCGCGGAGCGCACCGGCACCCGGGCGACGGTGTCCGACCTCGTGGCCGACCTGGACGAGCGCGCCGCCGCGCAGCACGCCCCGACCGTCGAGGGCGTCACGCTCGCCTCGCTGCACGCCGCGAAGGGCCTGGAGTGGGACGCCGTGTTCCTCGCGGGGCTGTCCGAGGGACTGGTCCCGTGGGGGTCCGCCGACACCGCGGCCGACGTGGCCGAGGAGCGCCGGCTGCTGTACGTCGGCATCACGCGCGCCCGGCAGCACCTCGAGCTCTCGTTCGCCCGGTCCCGGACGCCCGGGGGGCGCGCCACCCGGCGCCGGTCCCGGTTCCTCGACGGGCTGTGGCCCTCGGAGGGCCGCGCGCGGTTCGGCGACGCTCGTGCGCCCCGCGCCCTGCCGCGGCTGACCGGCGAGGTCGACGCGGAGCTGCTGGCCGCGCTGCACGTCTGGCGCTCGGACCTCGCGCGCCGCACGTCGAAGCCGTCGTACACGGTGCTGGGCGACGCGACGCTCGCGGCGATCGCCGAGCTGCGTCCGTCCAGCGTCCCGGAGCTCGCGCGGGTGCAGGGCATCGGACCGGCGAAGATCGACCGGTACGGGCCGGAGCTGCTGGCCCTGGTCGCCGGGCAGCGCCCGGACGCCCCGGACGGCGCCGCGGGGGCCTGACCGGCCCGCGACCGGACGGTGACGCGCTCGCGACGGGCCCGGCCCGTCCGCCGCGGGCCCTCCGCGGGTCTCGCGGGAACTCGTCGGAAGTTTCTCGGTTATTCGGTTGTGCGGCCCGCGCGGGTCGCTCTACGGTGATCCAGTCCTGATGGAGGCCGTGCTGTGCGAGCAGCGGGCCCGAGCGCCGGAGGAGGTGTGATGCTGTGAAGACCATGACGAACGAGCTCGGCGTCGGCGCGATCGCGCTCCCGATCCAGGCATCCACCTCCGGCTGGTTCCGCGGGACGACTCTGTCGTCCGCCGGCCGCCGTACGGGGATCGTCCCGGCCACGGGTGGCTTCGCACCCCGGCTGCGTGCGCGTGATCTCGCGCACGCCCCCGACTCCCTCCCAGGAGGTCCGGTCATCTGAGTCGATGACCGCTCGTCCAGGCCGCGGAGTCCACCGGATTCCGCGGCCTTCGTCTTTCTCCCGCTGACGTGCAGGGGAGGGGCGAGGCGCGGAACCACCAGCCCCTCGCACCACCCGCAAGTCATCAGGAGGACATCGTGCGGCTCACGACGCTGCTCGACACGGTCGACCAGGCCGGATCCGGCCCCTGGCCGCCCGCCGAGACCGCCACCGTCGCCGACGTGCAGTTCGACGCCCTCGTGGCCGGGATGATCCCGTGCCGCGCCGGCGACCCGGAGCTCTGGTTCGCCGAGCGCACCACCGAGGTCGAGCGCGCCAAGGCGCTCTGCCGGACCTGCCCGCTGCTCGAGGGCTGCCTCGCCGGCGCGGTCGAGCGGCAGGAGCCGTGGGGCGTGTGGGGCGGGGAGGTCTTCGTCGGCGGTCAGGTCGTCGCGGTCAAGCGCGGCCGCGGCCGGCCCCGCAAGGACGCCGGCCCGGCGGCCTGACGGTCCGTGTCACGACGCGAGGGCGGCGCACCCGCAGGACGGGTGCGCCGCCCATCGCCGTCTGCGGGGTTCGAGCCCCGGCAGCGGGATCTCGTACTGCGCGCCGCGCGTGCGCGGGACCCGGCCGTCGACGTGCGCGAGCACCTCGGCGGCGACGATCCCGGCGGCCACCGTCGCCAGCGCCGCGGGCGGCCCGGGTTCGCCGCGCCGGTCCCGGGTCCCGAGCTGGGCGAGCACGACGGGCCAGGCCGGGTCGGCGTCGGCCCGGTGCAGGTCGACGCACCGGACGCACGGTGCCCCGGCCGCGGCGGCGTCCACGAACGGGCCGACCAGCGCGTCGGCCTCCCGGACGACGACGGGCAGGTGCGCGGCGTCGCCGGACAGCAGAGCGAGCGCGGTCCCGGGGTCGGTGACGTCGGTGGCGACGGTGACGGTGACGTCGGGGCCGTGGCGCCGGGGGCGCCGCAGCCGCACGTCCGGGCTCTGCGCGCGGAGCAGGTCGGCGGCGACGCGTGCGCGGGCGCGTCCGACGTCGGCCGTGCGGTACCCGGCCCCCACGTCGCCCTGCCGGACCAGCCGCGGGTCGTCCAGGAGGAGGCCGCCGAGACCGGCCGCCGCGAGCGTGGTGGCGACCGTCAGCCCGAGCCGGTCCAGCCCGGTGACGGCCACCGTCGCCCGGGCGCGCCGCCGCACGATGTCGGCGCCGTCGCGACCCCCGACGTCGTCGCAGGCCAGGCCGTACCCGCGTGCCTCGGGCTCGAGGGCGGCCGGGACCCGCGGCGCACGCTCCCGCCGGGGACGCAGCAGGCCGAGGTGACCCAGCCGGGCGAGCACGGCGGGCGGCAGCCACGCGTCGAGCGGCCGGTCGCCGATCCGGAGCAGGTGGTCGACCTGGTCCCCGGTCAGCCCGCCGACCCGGACCGCCCAGCGCGCGTCGGTGCCGATCTGCACCTCGTCCGTCGCGCGCCGCACGACGCGCAGGCCCTGCTTGAGCTGCACCGTGCCCCACCCCCCGTCCCGTCGGTGCCCACCACGGTGGCACGCCGGACGGGGGCAGAGCCCGTCGTCCACAGGACGGATTCGGGTCAGGCCTTGCCGAGGATCCGGTTCAGGCGGGTGCCGCAGACGGGGCAGACGGCCTTGGCCATCCGGCGGCCGGACTCCGAGACGACGACCTCACCCTCGGCCTGGCGCTTCTCCTTGCACTTCACGCAGTAGAACTCGCCGGCGTAGGTCTCGGCCATGTCTGTCTCCTCGGGTCGGCAGGTGCGTGCGCCACGATGCGGCGCCGCCGCCCAGTATCCACGCCCGGGCCGGACCCGGCGGGCGTTTCCCCGCCCGTCGCGACCGACCTGGCCGGATTCGTGGGTGGGAGCGGCTACGGTGCTGGTCGTGCAGCCGTCGCAGGAGCACGACCCGGCGCCGGGAGTCCCGGCGCGGTCCGGCGCGCCCGACGACGCCGGGGCGACCGATCCGCGGCTGGGCCCGGTCGAGGTCCGTCGCTCCCGCCGCCGGTCCCGGACGGTCACCGCCTACCGGGAGGACGGCCGGACGATCGTCGCCATCCCCGCCCGGTTCACGCGAGCCCAGGAGCGCGAGTGGGTCCGCCGGATGCTGGACCGGCTCGCGACGCAGGAGCAGCGCCGCCGGCCCTCGGACGACCAGCTGGTCCACCGCGCCGCGGAGCTGTCCGCGCGCTACCTCGGCGGCCGGGCCGTGCCGTCGTCGGTGCGGTGGAGCGGCAACCAGGGCCGGCGCTGGGGGTCGTGCAGCGTCGGCGACGGCAGCATCCGGATCTCGGACCGGCTGCGGGGCATGCCGCCCTGGGTCACCGACTACGTGCTGCTGCACGAGCTGACCCACCTGCTGCACGCGGGGCACGGCCCGGAGTTCTGGGCGGAGCTCGAGGCGTACCCGCGCACGGAGCGGGCGCGCGGGTTCCTGGAGGGGTGGTCGTTCGCGGACCGCGCGCCCGACGACGCGGGCGACGGCGAGGGCACGGGGCCGGGCGAACCGGAGGACGACGTCGTGGTCGAGGCGCACGGGACCGACGAGGCCGGGTCTCCGCAGGACTGAGACCCGGCCGCGTGCTCCGCGTCGGGGAGGGTCAGCGCGGATCGTCACCCGGGGTGTCGTCCCCGCCCGCCTCGCCGCCGTCGCCGCCCGCGTCGTCGCCCAGGATCTCCGCCAGCGCCCGGTCCAGGTCCGCGTGCTCGCCCTCGGCCGCCGCGCGCCGCCCGGCGTAGCCGGCAGGGTCGTCCAGGTCCTCGGCGGTCGGCAGCAGGTCGGGGTGGTCCCAGACGGCGTCGCGGGCCTCGGGTCCCTGGTCGCGGGCGATCCGGGCCCACAGCGCGGCGGCGTCGCGGGACCGGCGGGGCCGGAGCTCGAGGCCGACGAGGGTCGCGAACGTCTGCTCGGCGGGTCCGCCGGCGGCGCGGCGGCGGCGGATCATCTCGCGCAGCGCGACCCCGTGCGGCAGGTGGGGGAGCGCCGCGGTGGCGGTGACCTCGTCGACCCAGCCCTCGACGAGTGCGAGCGCGGTCTCCAGCCGGGCCAGCACGCCCCGCTGCTCGGGGGTGGTCTGCGGGGCGAAGACGCCGGACGACAGGGCGCCCTGCAGCGCGGCGGGGTCGGTGGGGTCGATGGCGCGCACCGACTCCTCCAGGGTCTCCAGGTCGATGGTGATGCCGCGGGCGTAGGCGTCGACGGCGGCGAGCAGGTGCCCGCGCAGCCAGGTGACGTGCGTGAACAGGCGGGCGTGCGCGGCCTCGCGCAGCGCGAGGAACAGCCGCACCTCCTCCAGCGGGACGTCGAGGCCCTCGGCGAACGCGGCGACGTTGCCGGGGACGAGCGCGGTCGCGGGCTCGGCGACCAGCGGCAGCCCGACGTCGCTCAGCCCGAACACCTCGCGGGACAGCGAGCCCGCGGCCTGGCCGACCTGCATGCCGAACACCAGGGCGCCGAGCTGGCGCATCATCGCGGCAGGATCGAGCCCGCCGAGCGCGCCGCCGCCGAGCCCCTCGGGGAGGCCGCCCTCGGGCAGCTGGTCGGCGAGCGTCGTGGCGAGCGCGGTCGACATGGAGGTGGCGACGGGCTCGGTGAGCGTGCGCCAGGTCGGGAGCGTCTGCTCCACCCACTCGGACCGGGACAGCGCCCGGACCCGGCCGCCGGCCGGGGGCAGGTCGGTCGCCGCGTCGAGCCACAGCTCCGCGACGCCGAGCGCCTCCGTGACCTGGCGGACCTCGGCGGAGCCGAGCGACGGGTCGCCACCGGTGACCGCGACCTGGCGCGCGAGGTCGTGGGCGACGTCCCAGTTGACGGGGCCGTCGCCGCTGCTCGTCATCATCCGCTGCACCTGGGCGACGACCTGGTCCATGAGCGCCGGGTCGTCGGGCAGCCCGGAGGCGCGCGCCATCTCGGCCGGGTCGAGGCCCTGCTCACGCATCTGGCGCAGCGCCTCGTCGGCGTCCGGACCGAACATCTGGCGCAGCATCTGCTCCCAGGCCGATCCGCCCGTGGGCTCGGGCTGGCGGGGGTCGTCGGTGCTCATCGGTGCTCCCGGGGCTCGTGGTGCAGCCACCGTAACCACAGGCGGGTGGGCCGGAGCCGGGGGGGGGGTGGTGGTTCGCTGAGGGCGCACGGGTGCGTGGTGCATGATCGTCCGGTGCACGCCCAGCCCGACCTCCCGCAGCACCGCCCGACGAGCGCGGACCCGGTGCCGTTCCCGGAGCTCGGAGCCGACCTCGCCGACCCGGTCCAGCCGCCCCGGCCGCCGGTCACCCGGCGCGCGCTGCTGCAGTCGGGCGGCATGCTGCTGACCGCGGTGCTGCTGGTCGTGCTGCTGCTGATGCCGGTGCCGTACGCGGTCTACTCGCCCGGGCCGACGCTCGACACGCTGGGGTCGCACGACGGGCAGGAGCTCATCACGATCGCGGGCGCCGACACGTACGAGTCGACCGGCGAGCTCCGGCTGACCACGGTGTCCACGACCGGCGGCCCGGGCTACCCGTCGAGCGTGCTGGGCGTGCTCCAGGGGTGGCTGAGCGGGTCGCGGCAGGTGGTCCCGGTCGAGAGCGTGTTCCCGCAGGACGCCACCCAGGAGCAGCTGGACGAGCAGAACCAGGCGCAGATGGTCTCCTCCCAGGAGAACGCGACGGTCGCGGCGCTCGAGGAGCTCGGCTACACCGTCCCCGTGACGCTGACGGTGCACGACACCGTCGAGGGCACCGGCGCGGTCGGCGTGCTGGAGCCCGACGACGTGCTGCTGTCCTACGACGGCACCGACCTCGGCTCCTACGGGCAGCTCATCGACCTGCTGGACGAGACCGACCCGGGCAGCACGGTGACGCTCGGCGTGCGACGCGACGGGGCGGACCTCGACGTGGACGTCGTCACCGGCGCGCGCGAGGACGGCGGCGGCAGCCAGCTCGGCGTGTACATCGACCCGGCGTTCGACCCGCCGGTGGACGTGACGATCCAGATCGACCGGATCGGCGGCTCCAGCGCGGGCACGATGTTCGCGCTCGGGATCATCGACAGGCTGACGCCCGAGGACGAGGCCGCCGGCCAGGTCATCGCCGGGACCGGCACGATGGACCTGAACGGCGACGTCGGGCCGATCGGCGGCATCCGGCAGAAGCTGGCCGGGGCCGTACGCGACGGGGCGACGTGGTTCCTGGCGCCGGCCGGCAACTGCGACGAGGTCGTCGGGCACGTGCCGGACCGGCTGCGGGTGGTCGAGGTCTCGACGCTGCACGAGGCGCGGGCCGCGGTCGAGGCGATCGGCGCCGGGACGGCGGACGACCTGCCGACCTGCACGGCGTCGTCGGCGACCGCGGGCTGAGCCGCCCGGTGCCGGGCGGGCCGGGCGGCACCGGGCGGGCGGTTCAGCCGGTGCGGAGCAGCGTGACGACGGTGAGGTCGTCGTCGGGGTGCCGCGCGTCCCCGGCGAGCGCGAGCACGGCGTCCGCCGCCTCCTCCGCGGAGCCGCTGCCCCGCACGGCCCTGCCCACCTGGTCGAGGTCGGCCATCGACCCGCCGATCGCGTCCAGCACCCCGTCGCTGAACGTGACCAGCAGGTCGCCGGGCGCCAGGCGCGTCTGCGCGCTGGTCCGGGCGGTTCCGGGGGCGATGCCGAGCGGCAGCCCCGTGGCGGGCAGCCGACGCGCGCCGCCGTCGGGGCCGACGACGAACGACAGGCCGTGCCCGGCGTCGGCGTAGGAGACGCCGCCGTCCGCGACGTCGACGTAGGCGCGGAACACCGTGACGAACGCACCGGCGTTGACCAGGTCGTCGTCCATGGCCCGCTCGGTGGCCGCGAGGGTGCCGGCGACGTCGCGCAGGCCGGGCTGGGCGTGCAGCACCGAGCGGGTGGTCGCCGCGAGGATCGCCGCCGCGGGGCCCTTGCCCATGACGTCGGCGAGGGTGACGACCAGGCCGTCGGGGACGCGCTGCCAGTCGTAGAAGTCCC
Organism: Cellulomonas sp.; assembly: GCA_032056255.1. GTDB lineage: Bacteria > Actinomycetota > Actinomycetes > Actinomycetales > Cellulomonadaceae > Cellulomonas. Next base: position 8,876 of record DAMBCY010000106.1, read on the forward strand.
CGCCCACCGAGCCCGCGGGCACGAACCGCGCGGCGAGGTCGAACCCGGGGACCTCCAGCCCGCGCCCGGGCAGCAGGCTGGCCTGCACCTGGGCCGCCCGGCGCAGCTCGGTGCGCTCCGCGGTGACGTCGCGGAGCACCGTGACCACGCCCCCGCCCGACCCGTCGGGGATCAGGGAGGAGGAGAACGTGACGACGCGCGGCTCCGGGGTGCCGGGGACGCGCACCAGCAGGTCCAGGTCCCGGACCTCCTCCCCGGCGAGCGCCCGGCGGAACGGGAGCTCGTGGTCCGCGAGCGGGCCGCCGTCGAGCCGGAGCAGGCCCGCGAGGTCGGAGGTGCTGTCGGTGAGGTCCAGGTCGGCGGCGGTGCCGGTGAGCAGCCGCCGGGCGGTGGGGTTGCGGACCACCACGCGCCCGCGCGCGTCGACCACCCGGACGCCCTCGGCCATCGTCTCGACCACGGTGCCGAGCAGCGCGGCCTGCTCCTGCGCGCGGTCCCGTGCCGCGGCGAGCGCGGCGACCAGCCGCCGCCGCTCGTCCCGGGCGACCGCGAGCGCCATGCCGATGACGAGGACGAGCCCGACGTAGAGCTGGGCGACCGCGACCTGCGTCGTCGCGTCGGGCAGGGCCGCGAACGGGCCGAGGCCGCCGAGCGTGAACCAGATCGCCACGACGCCGCAGAGCACCGTGTGCAGGACGACCGTCCGGGCGGGGAGCCGCGAGCCCGCCCACACGGTGAGGGTGATGAGCGGGAAGACGATCGAGAGGTCGGAGAGCTGGACGAACCAGACGATGTACAGCAGCGGCGAGACGAGCAGCGCGAGGGCGACGTCGACCGGGCGCCCGCCGCTCCCGTGCGCGTCGCCCCGCCGCGGGCCGGGCACGCGTCGCCCGCGCAGCGACTCGCCGATCGTGAAGCCGAGCAGGCCCAGGGCGAGGATGCTCACGGTGTTGCGGGCGACCCACAGCATCGCGGGGTGCCAGAGCCAGGACTCGCCGGCCAGCGCCGTCGCCAGGGCGATCAGCGGCGCGGTGACGACCGAGCTCGCCGCCGCGCCCGCCACGAACCAGCCGAGGTCCGTGACCCGGTGCACCTGCCGGGTGCCCCGGGCGGCCCAGACGTACGGGACCCAGTGGGCGAGCGCCCAGGCGCAGACGACGGCCTGCACGCAGGCGGCCACGGCACCGACGACGGCGGAGGCCGCGGGCGCGCCGGTGGCCGTGACCACCGCCCAGGTCGCGAGGGCGATCGCCCCGACGTCCAGCCAGGGCCAGGGCCGGCGGGCCCGGCTCACGAGCCACAGGACCGAGATCCCCGCCGCGGGCCACACCAGGCTGACGCCGCCCTCGACCAGGGTCGCGCGGCCCAGCACGGTGGCTCCGGCGTAGAGGGCGGTGAACCCGACGACGAGCCGCCGGTCGCGGGGGCTCGGCCGTCGGCGGCGGCGCGCCGGGGGCGCTGGTCCGCGCCGTGGGTCGGGGGTCACCCGCACCTCCTCGTCTCGCCCGTCCTGCTCAGCAGGCTACGGTGCCGGGCCCGGGCGCGTCGGGCGAGCGGAGGGCGCCGGCTCGAATCGGGACCAAGGTCCCGGCCGGTGCACTACGGTCGGCGACGTGGAACCGACCCTCGCGAGCCCCGCGCCTGCCGCGGGCTCCGCTCCGCGCGCGCTCGTCGCCGCGCGGCTGCTCGCCGTCGCGGGGTCGGTGCTGGTGCTCGGGGCGGGCGCGCACGTGGTCGGCGGCGGCCCGGTCCCGTCGCCCGCCGTGGCGCTGCTGGTCGCGGCGCTCGTCCTGCCCGTGGCGGTCGTCGTCGCCCGCCGGCCGCTCACCGTGCCGGTGCTGCTGCCCGTCGCGGTGGCCGCCCAGGTGGGCGTGCACGTCGCGCTGACCTGGCTGGGACCGGGCGCGGGCGTCTTCGTCCGCGACGCCGGGCCGGGTGCGCACCCGGGGCACGGGGCCCTCGTCCCCGGCGCGGCGGAGGGGCACGCCGACGCGGTGCACGGCCTGGGCGACGGGCTGCCGATGCTGCTCGCCCACGTCGCCGCGATGGTCGTCACCGTGCTGCTGCTGGTCGCCACCGAGCGCGGCCTGGTCGCGCTCGCGCACGGGTGGGCCGCGGTGCTCCCGGCGCTGCTGGGCGTCCGGGTCCCGCCGGTGGTGCGGCGCGCGCTGCCGGTGCCGTCCGGCGTCGTCCGGCGCCCGCGGGTCGCGGTGCTGCGCAGCGGGGTGGGCCGGCGCGGTCCGCCCGCGGGCACCCTCCGCGCGACCTCCGCCTGACCCGG
>DAMBCY010000107.1:0-11125 GCA_032056255.1 Cellulomonas sp.
GCACCCACACCACGAACGCCGCGAGCACGCCCGCGCAGATCCACAGCCAGAGCTGCCCGGACAGCGCCGCCGCGACGACCAGACCGAGCAGGGGCAGGCCCATCCAGATCGCGGCGACCACCAGCCGCGCGGTGGCCAGTCGCGGCGAGACCGGCGTCCAGTCGACGCCGGCGGGGTCGAACGGCTCGCTCTCCGGGAGCCGGCCGGGTGCTGCGGGGGCGTCGGGCTGCGGGCTGGCGGCGGTGCCGTCGGGCGTGGTCATGGGGCCATCCTTCCACCGCGCGCGGTGCCGGGCCGGGCCCCAGGTCCGTGGGGGCCGGCGCGACGTCAGGACGCGACGGGTCCGGGCGAGGAGTCGCGCGACGGGCCGGTGGCCTGCTCCGGGTCCTCCGGCGGCGGGACCCGGCAGAACCACTCGACGACCAGCCCCGCGACCGCCAGCACCACCGCACCCAGCACCGCCAGCCCGGCGGACAGCGCGCGCTCGCGCTGCGCCTCGATGCCGAGGTCGCCCAGCACGTCGAGCACCTGCGCGGCGTACCAGCCGGTCAGCAGCGCACCCGTGTAGCAGGCGGCCTTCGCCAGGACGGCGGTCCGCGCGGCCCGCAGCGGGTCCAGCGTGGGGTGCTCGCCCCGCAGGTACTGCCGGACCGACCAGCCCAGGCCGAGCACCACGGCGGCGATCAGCACCAGCACGGCGACCATCAGCCAGGGGACCTGCGGCATCGTCCAGCCGCGGCTGGCCAGCGCCCGGACCACGAACCAGCCGAGACCCGTCGTGGCGGCGGCGACGAGCAGCAGGGTGCGGACGCGGGTGCGCTGCATCAGGATCCCCGCCGCGGGTCGTCGTCGTGCCCGGGGCCGGTCCGGTCCGGCCCGTACGGGTCCGGCTCGGCGCCCGGGTCGGGCAGCGCGGCGGGCACCGGCGCGGTCAGCCAGTCGAGGGCCAGCCACCGCACGCCCTGCCGGTCCGGTGCGGTCGCGGCGAGCGCGGCGACGGGGCCGCCCCCGAGCCCGGGCAGCACCGCGTCGGGCCGCACCTGCGCCCACGGCTGGAGGACGAAGGCCCGCTCGTGCGCCCGGGGGTGCGGCAGCTCCAGGTCGTCCGTCACGGCCGACACCGTGCCGTACACGACGATGTCCACGTCCAGGGTCCGCGGCCCCCAGCGCACGTCCCGCTCCCGCCCGTGCCGACGCTCGACCTCGGCGGTCGCGCGCAGCAGGTCCCGGGGGGACAGGGTGGTGCGGGCGATGACGACCGCGTTGAGGTAGTCGGGCTGCTCGGGTCCGCCGACCGGCGCGGTGCGCGCCAGGGCCGAGACGTCCACGACCTCGATCCCGGGCGACGCCGCGAGGTCCGCGACCGCGTCCCGGAGCGTGTCCTGCGCGGCGCCGAGGTTCGACCCGAGGGCCAGGACGACCTCGACCGGCCGGTCCGGGGCGACGTCCAGCGCGTCCTGCACGAGCTCGGCCTCGACGACCTCGTCGTCGCCGGGCCAGGGGGTCCCGGCCGCGGCGCCGGCCTCGGCACCGGCGGACGGGGCGACCTCGCCCGCGGGCGGGGCGAGGACCGGCACCGGCGGGGCGGCGGCGAGGGGGACCGGCAGGGCCGCGGCGGCGAGCGGCAGCACGGCCGTGGCGTCCGACGGTGCCGCCGGGATCGCGTCCGGGACCGGCGCGGCGGGCGACCCGCCCGGCGGCTCCTCCGTCGCGGGCGGCGGGTCCAGCGGGACCAGGGCGGGCACGACCAGGGGCTCGGGTGCCGGCGCGTCGTCCGGCGGGTGCCACGGCCGCGCGTCCGCGGCGAGCGGCTCCGCGGCCGGCAGCCACGTCCGGTCCCGGCGGATCTCGACGACCACGTCCCCGAACGGCACGGTGATCGGCGCCTGCGGCTTGTGCACCGCGACGTCCACGGCCAGCACCTGGGCGTGCGCGAGCACGGTGGCGGCGATGCGCTCGGCGACGGTCTCGACCAGGTCGGCGGGCTCGCCGGCCAGCACGGCGGCGACCTGCTCGGCGAGCGTGCCGTAGTTCAGCGTGTGCGCGAGGTCGTCGGTCGCGGCCGCGCGGCGCGTGTCCAGGTGGACGACGACATCCGCGACGAACGTCTGCCCCGCGCGGCGCTCGTGCGCGAACACCCCGTGGTACCCGGTCGCGGTCACGCCGGTGAGGCGGATCCGGTCGAGCCGCTGGCCGGACCGTCCGACCACGTCGGCCTCGTCGCTCATCGGTGGTCCCTCCCGGACGGCGCCCCGGCCGTCCACCGGGCGGCCACGCGCACCGCGTCGGCCGTCGCTCGTACCTCGTGCACCCGGACGCACCAGGCGCCCGCCGCCGCCGCGAGGGCGGACACCGCCGCGGTCGCCGCGTCCCGCTCCGCCGGCGGCGCCGGCGTCCCGTCGGGCCCGGCGAGCAGGTGGCCCAGGAACCGCTTCCGGGACGCACCGACGAGCACGGGGAACCCGTCGGCGACCAGCTCGGGCAGCCGGGCCAGCAGCGGCCAGTTCGCCACGCCGGGCTTCGCGAAGCCCAGACCCGGGTCGAGCACGACCTGGTGGTCCTCGACGCCGGCGGCGCGCAGCTCCGCCACCCGCTCCCCGAGCTCGCGGCGCACGTCGGCCACCACGTCGTCGTAGTCGGCCAGGTCGTCCATCACGTCCGCGTGCCCGCGCCAGTGCATCGCCACGTAGACGACACCGGTGCGCGCGACGACGTCACGGATCTCCGGGTCGGCGAGGCCGCCGGACACGTCGTTCACGACCACCGCGCCCGCCTCGACGGCCGCCTGCGCGACCTCCGCCCGGGTGGTGTCCACGCTCACCGCGGCGCCCCGCCCCACGAGCTCCCGGATCACGGGCAGCACCCGGTCCAGCTCCTCGGCGACCGGCACGCGCTCCGCGCCGGGCCGGGTGGACTCGCCTCCGACGTCCAGCAGGTCGGCGCCCTCGGCGAGCAGCGCCGCCCCGTGCGCCACGGCGGCGTCGGGCGTGAACCACCGGCCGCCGTCCGAGAACGAGTCGGGGGTCACGTTCAGCACGCCCATGACCAGCGTGCGGCCGGCTCGACCGGCGGTCGTCAGCGCGGGCGGGAGCGGCGAGGGGGGACGCACCCGGCCAGCCTAGGGGGTCCGGCCGGGCCGGGACCGCACCGGCCGGCGGCTGCGGACGTCCACGGCGGGGCCGTCCGGCGTCAGCGCCCGAGCACGAGGCTCATCGCCTCGGCCCGCGTCGCGGGGTCGCGCATCTGGCCGCGGACCGCGGAGGTCACCGTGCGGGAGCCCGGCTTGCGCACGCCCCGCATCGACATGCACAGGTGCTCGCACTCGACGACCACCAGCACGCCGCGCGGCTCGAGCACGTCGACCATCGCGTCCGCGATCTCGCCGGTCATCCGCTCCTGCACCTGCGGGCGCCGCGCGAACACGTCGACCAGCCGCGCGAGCTTGCTCAGCCCCGTGACCCGGCCCGACTGCCCCGGGATGTAGCCGATGTGCGCGACGCCGTGGAACGGCACCAGGTGGTGCTCGCAGGTCGAGTACACCTCGATGTCCTTGACCAGGACCATCTCCTCGTGGCCGATGTCGAACGTCGCGCTCAGGGCCTCCCTCGGGTCCTGGCGCAGGCCGGCGAAGATCTCCCGGTACGCCCGGGCGACCCGCGCGGGGGTGTCCCGCAGGCCGTCCCGGTCCGGGTCCTCGCCGACCGCGAGCAGCAGCTCGCGGATCGCCGCCTCGGCGCGCGCGGCGTCGTACGGGGGCAGGTCGTGGCCCATCGCCCGGCTCACCAGCCCCCTCAGACGTCCGGGGTCTGGCCCGGCGGGACCTCGACCACGCCGACGGCGGGGTGCTCGTCCTTGGCCGCGGCGGCCTCGTCCTCCGGGATCACGTGCCCGTTCTGGGCCGCCTTCTCGGCGGCCGTCAGGACCGGCGGGCGGTCGGACACGGCGCGCTGCTCGCTGGACAGCCACACCTGGCGCGGCGGGCGCTTCGTGATCGGCGCGAAGATCACCTCGAGCTCGGCCTGGTTCAGCGTCTCCTTCTCCAGGAGCTCCAGCACCAGGGCGTCCAGCACGTCGCGGTACTCGACGAGGATCTCCCATGCCTCCGTGTGCGCGGCGTCCATGAGCCGGCGCACCTCGACGTCCACCGAGCCCGCGACCGTCTCGGAGTACTCCCGGCCGTGCCCCATGTCGCGGCCCATGAAGACCTCGCCGGAGTCCTGCCCGAGCTTCACCGCGCCGATCTGCTCGCTCATGCCGTACTGCGTGACCATCTTGCGGGCGGTGGCGGAGGCCTTCTCGATGTCGTTGCTCGCGCCGGTCGTCGGGTCGTGGAACACGAGCTCCTCGGCGACCCGCCCGCCCATCGCGTACGCGAGCTGGTCGAGCAGCTCGTTGCGGGTGGTGGAGTACTTGTCCTCCGTGGGCATGACCATCGTGTAGCCGAGGGCGCGGCCGCGCGGCAGGATCGTCACCTTCGTCACCGGGTCGGTGTACCGCAGGGCCGCCGCCACCAGGGCGTGGCCGCCCTCGTGGTACGCGGTGATCTTCTGCTCCTTGACCTTCATCACCCGGGTGCGCTTCTGCGGGCCCGCGATCACGCGGTCGATCGCCTCGTCCAGGGCGCGGTTGTCCACGATCTGCGCGTTGGAGCGCGCGGTGAGCAGCGCGGCCTCGTTCAGCACGTTCGCCAGGTCGGCGCCCGTGAAGCCGGGCGTGCGGCGCGCGACGACGGACAGGTCCACGTCGGTCGCCATCGGCTTGCCCTGCGCGTGCACCTGCAGGATCCGCTCGCGGCCCTTGAGGTCCGGCGCCTCGACCGACACCTGCCGATCGAACCGGCCCGGGCGCAGCAGCGCGGGGTCGAGGATGTCGGGGCGGTTGGTCGCCGCGATGAGGATGACGTTCGCGTTGACGTCGAAGCCGTCCATCTCGACCAGCATCTGGTTGAGGGTCTGCTCGCGCTCGTCGTGCCCGCCGCCCATGCCGGCGCCGCGGTGCCGGCCGACCGCGTCGATCTCGTCGATGAAGATGATCGCCGGCGCGTTCTCCTTGGCCTGGGTGAACAGGTCGCGGACGCGGCTGGCGCCGACACCGACGAACATCTCGACGAAGTCCGAGCCGGAGATGGAGTAGAACGGCACGCCCGCCTCGCCCGCGACCGCGCGGGCGAGCAGGGTCTTGCCCGTCCCGGGCGGGCCGTACAGCAGCACGCCCTTGGGGATCTTGGCGCCCACGGCCTGGAACTTCGCCGGCTCGGACAGGAACTCCTTGATCTCCTGGAGCTCCTCGACCGCCTCGTCGACACCCGCGACGTCCGCGAACGTGACCTGCGGGGACTCCTTCGAGACCAGCTTGGCCTTGGACTTGCCGAAGGACATCACCCGCGAGCCGCCGCCCTGCATGGACGACATGAGGAACCAGAACAGGCCCAGGATGATGACGAACGGCAGCACCAGGGTCAGCAGGCCGGCCCACCACGACTGCTGGGGGACGTCGGAGGTGTAGCCGCCCGGGGGGTCGGCGTCGGCGATCGCCTCGACCACCGCCGGGCCCTGCGGCACCACGTAGTAGAACTGCACGTCCGTGCCGAGGTTGTCCCCGCCCGAGACGAAGTCGTCGGTGAGCGTGAGGTCGACGCGCTGCGAGCCCTCGGTGATCCTGGCCTGCTCGACCTTGCCGTCCCGGATCAGCTCGAGGCCGTCGGAGGTGTCGATCCGCTGGACCCCGGAGCCCATGAACGCACTGGCTCCGACCCAGAGGATCAGGACGGCGACGAGGATCCACAGGACGGGTCCGCGAGTGAGGCGCTTGAGTGTCATGGGCAGACGGGGGCGTGGCCCCCTGTCCCTCCGGTCGCAGGGGTGGAGGCTTCGAAGTTACACGCTGGACCTGACCCGGACGGGCTCTGTTCGCCCAGGGCAGGACGCCGCGGTGCGGGTCCCGGTCGCGGGCACGGGTGCCCGCCCCGGCCCGCCCGGTGCTCAGGACGCGTAGACGTGCGGGGCCAGCGTGCCGACGAACGGCAGGTTGCGGTACTTCTCCGCGTAGTCGAGGCCGTAGCCCACGACGAACTCGTTCGCGATGTCGAAGCCGACGTAGCGCACGTCCACCTCGACCTTCGCGGCGTCCGGCTTGCGGAGCATCGTGGCGATCTCGACGGTCGCCGGACCGCGGCTGCGCAGGTTCGCCAGCAGCCACGAGAGCGTTAGGCCGGAGTCGATGATGTCCTCGACGACCAGCACGTGCCGGCCGGTCAGGTCGGCGTCCAGGTCCTTGAGGATGCGCACCACGCCGGAGGACTTGGTGCCGGAGCCGTAGGACGACACCGCCATCCAGTCCATCGCCAGCGGGGTGCTGATGCGCCGGGCCAGGTCGGCCATCACCATCACGGCGCCCTTGAGCACGCCGACCAGCAGGATCTCCCGGCCCGCGTAGTCGGTGTCGATCTGCGCCGCGATCTCGTCCAGCCGGGCCCCGAGCTGCTCCTCGGTCAGGAGCACGCGCTCCAGGTCCGCACCCATGTCGTCCGCGTTCACCGCTGCCGGTCTCCTCGTCGTGTCACCGGGGCCGGGTCGCCGGCCCCGCTCGTGCGGGACGAGCCGTGGTCGTCCGGGTCGGCCTGCGGGGGCGAGGACGGCGCGGGCGGGGGCTCGGCGTGCAGCGCAAGCCTGCCACACGCGCGCGCGACCTCCACCCGGCCCGGCAGCCGCACGGCTCCCTGCCCGTGCCAGTCCGTGACGAGCGCCGCGACGGCGAGCACGTGCGCCCGCGTCAGCGCCCCGGCGGGCGACCCGGCGCGCACGGCGGCGGCCCGCAGCGCCCGCCCGCGCAGCGCCGCCGGCGCCGCGGCGAGCACGCCGACGTCCAGCAGCACGCCCGGCCCGGCTACGGCCGGTGTCGTCGCGGCGAGGTCGGCGGTTCCGCCGCCAGGAGCCCCGCGCAACCCCCGACCTCGCGCGGAACCGCCGACCTCGGCGTCGGGCGGCGGCGCGTCCGACGGGAGCGTCGCGCGCGCGAGCAGCTCCGCCGCGAGGGCGTCGAGGGCGTCCGCGTCCTCGCGCAGCAGCTCGGCCGTGCGGGCGAGCGCCGCCGCGACGCCGGGACCGAGCTCCCGCTCCAGCACCGGCAGGACGTGGGCGCGCACCCGCGAGCGCAGCGGGTCCCCCGCGCCGCCGGCGTTGGTGGGGTCGTGCCAGGGCTCGAGGCCGAGTGCGGCGCAGGCGTCGACGGTCTGCGCCCGCGTCAGCCCGAGCAGCGGCCGGCGCAGCACCCCGCGCGCCGGGGCCATCCCCGCCAGCGACCGGGCGCCGGAGCCGCGCGCGATCCCCAGCAGCACGCCCTCGGCCTGGTCGTCGCGGGTGTGGCCGAGCAGCACCGCGGCCGCGTCCAGCCGCCGGGCGGCGGCGTCGAGCGCCGCGTAGCGGGCGTCCCGGGCCGCGGACTCCGGGCCGCCCGGGCCCGCCACCTCCACCCGGGCGACCTCGACGGGGTCCAGGCCGAGCTCGCGGCACGCGGCAGCGGCGCGCCCCGCGACGTCCGCGCTGCCGGGCTGCAGCCCGTGGTCGACGACGACCGCGCCCGCCCGCCAGCGCGCCCGGCCCCGCCGGCCGGCGACGAAGGCCGTCGCCGCCGCGAGCGCCAGCGAGTCCGGGCCGCCCGAGCACGCGACCAGCACGGTCGCGCCCTCCGGGACGTCCGCGAGCGCGGACCCGACGGCGGCGCGGACCGCCGCCACGGCGGGGTGCGGGCCGGCCACGTCAGCCGTGCACCCGGCGGACCCAGGCCGCCGGGTCCGCGATCTCGGCGGCCGACGGCAGCGCGCCGGGCGCCGTCCACACGGCGTTCAGCCCGTCCGTGCCGACCCGGTGCCGGACGGCGCGCACGAACGCGGCGCCGTCCCGGTACTGCGCGAGCTTCACGTCCATGCCGAGCGCGGCGCGCAGCGCGGCACGCATCGCGCCCGTCCCCGGGGCGCCCGCGCGGCGCGCCTCGAACCGGCGGCGGATCCGGCGCACCGACGGGACCACGGACCGGCCGACCGCGTCCATGGTCACGTCGGCGTGCCCCTCGAGCAGCGCCATCACGCCGCCGACCTCGTCGAGCACGACGCGCTGGCGGGGGTCGAGCAGGTCGATCAGCGACCGGGTCCGGCCCGGGGCGCGGGCACCGGCGCGGTCGGGCCGGTCCGGCGAGGGCGCGGCCGGACGCCCGGGCCGTCGGTCCCGGGCAGCCCGGCCGGGCCGGCGCGGCGCGTCCTCCTCGGCCAGCAGCGCCGCGACGCGCGACGCCAGGTGGTCGCGCAGCCACGGGGCCGCGGCGAACTGCAGCGCGTGCGTCTGCTCGTGCAACGTCACCCAGAGCCGGAAGTCCGCCGGGTGCACGCCCAGCGACCGCTCCACCGCCAGGACGTTCGGGGCCACGAGCAGCAGGGTGCCGGGGACCGACCAGGGGTCGTACTGCCCGAGCACCGAGCCGGACAGCAGGCCGAGCACCGCCGCGACCTGCCCCGCCCCCGCGGCGCCGCGCGGCCCGCGTGCGCCCGGCAGGCCCACCCGCGCGGACAGCGCCGCGAGGGAGCGCACGTTGGCGCGCGCCCACGAGGCCCGGTCGACCACGCGGACGTCGACCGCACCCGGCGCGACGACGCCGTCGGCCGGCAGCATCCGGGTCAGCCGGGCCACGTGCTCCGCGGCGACCGGGGCGGTCGACCGCAGCGCGGCCACGACGTCCTCCCGCTCGGCGCGGGGGACGTCGCGGAGGTCGCCGGCCGGTCGCACCGCGCGGGCGGCGAGCCGGGCGGCCAGGTCCCAGTCGACGGCCGGCTGCACCGGACCACCGTAACCACCACCGGGCGCGCCCCGGCGCCGTCACCCGCGGCAGCCGCACCCGGCGAGCTCGGTGACGAAGGCGTCCAGCGCCTGCCGCGGCTGGTACTGCCCCACCGCGCCCGTCCGGTCGGCCATCAGCACGAACAGCAGCTGGCGACCGTCGGCGTCGAGCACGGTGCCGGCCAGCGACGTGACGTCCTTGAGGCTGCCGGTCTTCGCCCGGACCAGGCCGGTGGCGGCGCCGGAGGTGAACCGGCTCGTCAGCGTCCCGGTGAGGCCGCCGACCGGCATGCCGGTGCCGACCTCGCGCAGCTCGGGGTGCGCCGGGTCGACGACGAGCTCGAGCAGGCCGAGCAGCATCCTCGGCGGGAGCGCGGAGCCCTCGGCGAGCCCGGAGGCGTCCGCGAGCACCGCGCCGGCGGTGTCCACCCCAAGCGTCGTCGCCGTGCGCAGCACCGCCTGGGTGGCGCCCTCGAACGAGCCCGGCAGGTCGAGGTCCAGGGCGACCATCCGCGCGACGACCTCGGTGATCGTGTTGTCCGAGGTGTCCAGGAAGTACTGCGCCACCTCGGAGACCGGCGCCGAGGACACGACGCCCAGCACGTCACCGGTGGCCGCCTCGCGCACGCGGGTCGTGCTGCCGGTGACGGTGATGCCGGACTCGGCCAGCCGCGCCGCGAACTCCCCGGCCGCGTGCACCGCCGGGTCGGGGTACCGCGGCGGGTACTCGCCCTCGGACATCTTCGCGACGTCGACCGCGAGCGGGCTCACCGGCGCGACGTAGCCCATCGAGACGTCGGCCTCGTCCCAGCCGGGCGCCAGGGCCGGGCCGGTGAACAGCGTGTCGTCCAGGGCCAGCGTGACGCTGTCCCGGCCCGCCAGCCGCAGCTGCACGGCCACCTGCGCGGCCAGGTCGCCGAGGCCGGCGTGCCCGTTCACGGCGGCGGAGTCGCCCGCACCGGCCGCGAGCATCATGTCGCCGCCGCCCACGAGCACGATCTGGTCGCCGGGGCCCTGGCGCACCGTGGTGTCGAAGGTGCGGTCGGGTCCGAGCTCGGTCAGCGCGGCCACGCCGGTGACGAGCTTGGCCGTCGACGCCGGGGTGCGCGCCGATCCCGGGGCGTGCTCCGCCAGCACCTCGCCGGTGAGCGCGTCGGCGACCACGACCCCCACCGACGGCCCGAGCCGCGGGTCGGCGACCAGGGTGTCCACGAGCACCTGCACCCGCGCGGCCTCCGGCTGGGGGACCGCGGGGTCCAGCTCGTCGAGCACCTGCGCGCCGGTGGTCGCCGCCGACGCGCCGGGGGCGGTCGGGAAGGGTGCGGCCGGGGCCACCTCGGGCGCGAGCGTCACGAGGCCCGGGACCACGTCGTACGCGTCGGCCGTCGCGTACGCACCGCCCGCCAGCAGCACCACGAGGGCCGTGACACCGATCGCCCTGCCCACGCGAGCCACGCGCTCACCCGTCTTCCGTGGCGCCGCCACATCCGAGAACCCGGAGCGGGTGGTCCCGCTCCGTCCGTGCGTCACACTAGGGGACTGGAGCGTGACGGTCCGCCACCTGGCGCCGTCGCCGAGCTGAGCTCGTCACGGTCGGAGGCCGGCCGGACGGCGACGAAGGAGCGGGTGTGGAGTTCGACGTCACGATCGAGATCCCGAAGGGCCAGCGGAACAAGTACGAGGTGGACCATGCGACCGGGCGCATCCGGCTCGACCGCATGCTGTTCACCTCGACGCGCTACCCCGACGACTACGGCTTCATCGACGGGACCCTGGGCGAGGACGGCGACCCGCTGGACGCCCTGGTCCTGCTCGAGGAGCCGACGTTCCCGGGCTGCCTGATCCGGTGCCGCGCGCTCGGGATGTTCCGCATGCGCGACGAGGCCGGCGGCGACGACAAGGTGCTGTGCGTCCCCACGGGCGACCAGCGCGCCGCGTGGCGGCAGGACATCGACGACGTGTCCGACTTCCACCGGCTCGAGATCCAGCACTTCTTCGAGGTGTACAAGGACCTCGAGCCGGGCAAGTCGGTCGAGGGCGCCCACTGGGTCGGCCGCGCCGACGCCGAGGCCGAGATCGAGCGCTCCCGCCAGCGCGCGATCGACGCGGGCTACGACCAGCACTGACCCGCACGCCCTCGGCGTGCGAGCCCCCGGCGCGGTCAGCGCCGGGGGCTCTCCTGCTCACCCCCCTGCGCACCCGGAGCGTCGCGCGCCCGGAGCGCCCGGTGAGGTCGTCACATCGCGGCGAGGTCGTCACGAACGAGTGGGCGGATTCCTATGGTCGTTGCAACTTCT
>DAMBCY010000108.1:0-10105 GCA_032056255.1 Cellulomonas sp.
AGCCGAAGCTCGCGGAGAAGCCGCCGGTGTAGCGGTGCACGATGCCGAGCGCGTGCGCCCCGCCGCCCAGACCGGCGACCAGACCGGCACCGAGCAGGGCGACGACGACCACCGTCCGGGTGCGCAGACCCTGCGCGACGGCGAACCGGGGCGTCGCCCCCACCGCCCGGAACTCGAACCCGAGCGTGGTGCGCCGGAACCAGAACGCGGAGGCGACGACGAGCAGGAGCGCGATCACGAGACCCGCGTTGGTGAGGTTCGGCGGGAAGAACGGCTCCAGCCGGGCCGCGTCGGACACGTACGCGGTCGCCGAGTTGGCCTGGCCGCGCTCCTGGAAGAAGGCCTGCACGGCCCAGCCGGCGGCGCCCGCGACGATGAAGTTGAACATCAGGGTCGTCACGACCTCGTCGACCTTCCACCAGGCCCGCAGCACGGCCGGCACGACGGCGACGACCACCCCCGCGACGCACGCGGCGAGCAGGCTGACGCCGGCCGCGGCGACCGGCGGCAGCGCGCCGACGTGCGCGCCGACGACCGCCGCGGCCAGCCCGCCGAGCGTGAACGAGCCCTCCGCGCCGATCGTGAACACCCCGGCGCGGTAGGCGAACGCGGCGGCGACCGCGGTGAACAGCAGCGGGGTCGCCGCGGCGAGCGTCGCGTCGATCCGCGAGCCGCCGCCGAACGCCTCCTCCAGCAGCAGCCGGTAGATCTCGAACGGGTTCTGACCGGTGACGGCCAGGACGACGCCGCCGACCACGAAGGCCAGCAGCACCGGGACGAGCGCGCGGCCGACGCTCGTGGCCGCCGCGCGCAGGCGGTCGGACCGGGGTGCGCTCATCGGTCCGGCTCCGTCCCGTGCTCGTCGTGCTCGTCGTGGGTGCTGCCGACCATCAGCGCGCCGATCTCGGCCCGGCTCGCGGTGCCGGGCAGCTCGCCCGCCACCGTCCCGCGGTGCAGGACGAGGATCCGGTCGCTGAGGGCGCGCAGCTCGTCGATCTCCTCGGAGAACAGGACGATGCCCGCCCCGTCGTCGCGGGAGAGCCGCAGCAGCTCGTGGATGTGCCCGATCCCGCGGATGTCGACGCCGCGGGTCGGCTGGCTGGCGACGACGGCCCGGGGCCGGTCGAGGGTCTCCCGGCCGACGACCAGCCGCTGCTGGTTGCCGCCGGACAGGCTCGAGGCGGGGTCCGACACGGAGCCGTACCGGACGCTCGCCCGGGTCAGCACCGCCTCGACGCGGTCGCGCACGGCCGCCCGGCGCAGCACGCCCCACCGGCCGAGGGCGCCCAGCCGCGGGGTGGCGATGGCGTTGTCCTCCAGCGACGTGCTGACCGACAGCCCCTCGTGCTTGCGGTCCGCGCTGATGTACGCGACGCCGTGCCGGCGGCGTTCCCGCACCCCGGCGGCGGTCAGGTCCCGGGTGCCGCCGGACGCGTGCAGCGCGACCCGCCCACCGGTGGTGGTGCGGATGCCGGCCAGCGCCTCGGCGAGCTCCTCCTGGCCGTTCCCGGCGACCGCCGCGATGCCGAGGATCTCCCCCGAGCGCAGCGTGAACGACACCCCGTCGAGGCGGGCGGCCCCGAGGTCGTCCCGCGCCCGGACGTCCTGCACCTCGAGCACGGGCCCGCCCGGGGTGCCCGGCTCGGTCCGGTCGGGGGCCACCTCGCCGTCGCCGATGATCGCGCGGGCCAGGCCGGCGCGGTCGATCTCCCCGCGGCGGTGGTGCGCGACCGTGCGGCCTCCCCGCAGCACCGTGATCTCGTCCGCCACCGTCACGACCTCGTCGAGCTTGTGGCTGATGAACACCACGGTGTGCCCCTGCGCGGCCAGGTCGGTGAGCAGCCGGAGCAGCTCGTCGGCCTGCGCCGGGGCGAGGACCGCCGTCGGCTCGTCGAGGATCAGCGTCCGTGCCCCGCGGTGCAGCAGGCGCAGGATCTCCACCTGCTGCTGGATCGCGATCGAGGTGTGGGCGGCGCGGGCCGACCAGTCGACGTCCACGTGCACGGCCCGGGCCAGCTCCTCGGCGCGACGCCGTGCCGCGGCCCGGTCGATCACGGGCCCGCGGTGCGGCTCGTCGCCGAGCACCAGGTTCTCCAGCAGCGTGAGCTCCGGGATGATCGCGAGCTCCTGCTGGACCAGCCCGATGCCCCGGGCGATCGCGTCCCGCGGGGAACCCATGACCACCGGTCGGTCGTCGAGCACCACGGTCCCGGTGTCCGGCCGGTCCAGGCCGTACAGGATCCGCATCAGCGTGCTCTTGCCCGCGCCGTTCTCGCCGATCAGGGCGTGCACGGTGCCCGGCGCCACGGCCAGGTCGACGTCCACGTTGGCGCGGACGGGACCGAAGGAGCGGCTGACCCCGCGGGCCCCGATCCGGCAGCGGGGCACGGCGGCCCCGCTGCCGGGAGGAGTGGATGACGTCACGACCGCCTCAGTTCCCGTAGAAGTCCGGGTAGCCCTGCGTGACGGCGTTCCAGACGGTGATGTCGCCGGACACGATCCGGTCGGCGATCGCCGCCACCGCGTCGATGGTGTCCTGGCCGATGTCGTCCTTGGTGTACGCGTAGTCGGTCAGCCCGACGCCGCCGTCCGCGAGGCCGTACGTGACGGTCTCCCCGCCGGGGAACTCCCCGGCCGCGTACCGCGCGACGACGTCCTCCATCGCCACGTCGGTGCGCTTCAGGACGCTGGTCAGGACGTTGCCCGGCGCCACGCCGTCCTGGTCGTCGTCGACGCCGATCGCGTACCGGTCGTTGTCGACGGCCGCCTGGATCACGCCCGCGCCCGTGCCGCCCGCGACCGCGTAGACGATGTCGGCGCCCTGGTCGAACATCGACTGCGCGAGCTGCTGGCCCTTGGTCGGGTCGGCGAAGTCGTTCGAGTAGGCCGTGAGCACCTGCACCTCGGGGTCGACGTCCTGCGCGCCCTGGATGAACCCGACGATGAACTTGTCGATGCCCACCGACTCGGTGCCGCCGATGACGCCGATGACCTTCTCCGGGTTCACGTGCGGGTTGTCCGGGTCCTGGGTGACCATCGCCGCCAGGGCGCCGGCCAGGTAGGAGGCCTCCTGCTCCTGGAACAGCACCGAGGCCACGTTGTCGCCCGCCGCCTCGGCGTTGACCAGCACCCAGCTCGTGTCCGGGAAGTCCGCCGCCACCGCGGGAAGCAGCTCGTTGTGCGAGTACTCCAGGTCGATGATCAGCCCGGCATCGGTCTGCCCCGCCCGGCGCAGGATCTGCTCGCCCTGGCCGACGATGTCGGCGGACTCGATGGGCGTGCCGGTCATGCCGGCCGCCTCGGTGCCGGAGGTGAAGCCCGCGTACGCCAGGTCGTTGAAGGACTCGTCGCCGAGGCCGCCCTGGGCGATGACCAGCGCGGCGGTGCCGGCGGTGCCGGACGAGCCGGAGGTCGGCGCGGACGGGCTGTCGTTCCCGCTACAGGCGGTCAGCAGGAGCGCCGAGGCGGCGACCGGGACGAGCATCTTCGTGACGCGTGAGGTCATGGTTCTCTCCGTGGGACGAGGGGGCGAAGGAGATGCGGTAGATGTAGGTGCTGCCCAGGTAGCGGGCGCGGACGTGCTCGATCAGCCGGCCCGAGGCGTCCCGGGACTCGCGGATCACCTCGATCAGCGCGGTGCCGGGTTCGACACCGAGGAGCTCGGCGTCCTCCGGGGCCGCGTTGACGGCCTGCATCGACTCCTCGGCGCTGGTCAGCTCGATGCCGTGCCGCTGGAGCGCCGAGTACAGCGAGAAGCTCCCGGCCGCGGCGGTGGCCTCGGTCAGGTCGATGGCCTCGGCGACGTCGTCGCGGACGACGACGCGGTGGAGGCCGACCGGGGCGCCGTCGACGCTCCGGAGCCGCTCCACCACCACCACGCCGCTGTCCTCGAACGGCGAGGCAGGCCGGCCGGGAGCGCCGGCCGGGTACGTCTCGAAGCTCAGGAGGCTGCTGGACGGGGTGAGCCCGAGGCCGTGCACGTGCTCGGAGAAGCTGGTGAGCTCGGGCAGGTGCCGGGCCATGGGACGGGGCGTGACGAACGACCCCTTGCCCTGGCGCCGGACGACCTGGCCGCGCTCGACCAGCAGGTCGTAGGCCTTGATCACGGTGGCGCGGGAGAGCTGGTTGTCGGCCGCCAGCACCGTCTCGCTGGGGAGCTGGTCGCCGGGCCGGAGCCGCTCCCGGACGATCACCTCGCCCAGCGCGTTGGCGAGCTGGAGGTAGAGCGGGGCACCCCCTCGCGTGTGGTCGAGGTCGAGATGCATCGCCGTCTCCTCAGCGTCCGCGGGTTGGCCGGTTGTCCGGTCAAGTGGAGACGCTAGGCCGCGCCGGGACCCGGGGGAACAGCGGCAACAGACGTTTCACGCACGATTAACACGCCCGGAACACGGCGCGCGCGACGCGCCCCGGCACGGCGGGGCGACGAGATGCGCACGGCCCGCCCCGTCGGTGCCGCGCCGCCGACGGCCGGCCGGTCAGCGACGCACCGGTGCGGGCACGGGCTCCCGCTCGCCCACGACGTCCACCGCCGTCAGCAGCACCCGGGTGAACGCGACCGGCGCCGCCAGCGACACCAGGTGCGTCGCCCCCGGGACGACCACCAGGCGTCCGTCGGCGCAGGCACGCAGGAACCGGCGCTCCTCGCCGCGGAAGTGGTCGTACCGCCCGTTCACCAGCCACACGGGCGCCGCGACGCGCGCGAGGTCCGCGACGGGCGTGGCGGAGCGCATCTCGCGGAGCACGTCGTCCATGACGTCCAGCGCGAAGCCGCCCGCGGCGACGTCCCGGGCGGCCTGCGGCGGCAGCAGCCGGTCGACCGCCCCCTGGTTCAGCCCGGCACCGGCGTCCGGCAGCCGCGCGATGCCCCGGGCGAGAGCCGCCCAGCCGTCGACCAGGGCCACGAGCGGCCGGGTCGAGCAGGCGGCGGCGACCAGGCCGGCGACCTGCTCCGGGTGCCGGGCGGCGTGCGCGACGCCGATGTAGCCGCCGAGCGACAGACCGACGACGAGCGCCCGGCCGCCCACGGCCTCCACCCCCTCGGCCACCGCGTCCACGGCCCCGTCGAGCGTGAACCGCTCCCCGCGCCGCTCCCCGTGCCCGGGCAGGTCCAGGGCCAGCACCGGGACGCCGTACGCCCGCAGCGACTCGACCTGCGCACGCCACATCGTCCGCGACGTGCGCAGCCCGTGCACGAGCACGACGGGAACGCTCACGAGCACGACGCTACCCGCGACCCGAGCAGCCCCGGACAAGCGCGAGGTCGTGGGTTCCCGCCCGACACCCGGCGTGTCGACCCGCCGTGTCGGAGCGAACCCTCTACCTCGGCGAAGGGGGTTGGTGCGGCAAGGGGGCGGGGACGCGACAGGGCCCGGGTCGCGAGCGGTGTGCTCGCGGCCCGGGCCCTGTCGACGGGGACCGGAAGGTCAGGCCTTGTCGGCCTCGTCCTTCGTCGCCTCGGCGGTCTCCTCGGCCGGAGCCTCGGTCGCCTCGGTGGTCTCCTCGGCCGGGGTCTCCTCGGCGGTGGCCGCGGGGGCCTCCTCGACCGGGGTCGCCTTCGGCGCGGCCTTGGCGGCGGCCTTGGTCGCCTCGCGGACGACGGCCTGCTTCGGCGAGACGGGCTCGAGCACGAGCTCGATCACGGCCATGGGCGCGTTGTCGCCCTTGCGGGGGCCGATCTTGGTGATGCGGGTGTAGCCGCCCTGGCGCTCGGCCATCTGCGGGGCGATCTCCACGAACAGCTCGTGCACGACCGACTTGTCGCGGACGACGGTCAGGACGCGACGGCGGGCGTGCAGGTCACCGCGCTTGGCGAAGGTGATCAGGCGCTCGGCGAGGGGGCGCAGGCGCTTGGCCTTGGCCTCCGTCGTCGTGATGCGCTTGTGCTCGAACAGCGACGTGGCCAGGTTGGCCAGGATCAGCCGCTCGTGCGCCGGGCCGCCACCGAGCCGGGGACCCTTGGTGGGCGTGGGCATGGTCTTTACTCCTTGGTTCCAGTGATGGGCCGGCGGCGCGTGTCGGCCACGCGCCGCCTCCCCGGCGTCAGTACTGCTCGTCCTCGGTGAAGTCGCCCTCGTCGCCGTCGTAGTACGCGGCGGCGCTCGGGTCGAAGTCGAGCGGGCTGTCCTTGAGGGACAGGTTGAGCTCGGCCAGCTTCTCCTTGACCTCGGTGATCGACTTCGCACCGAAGTTGCGGATGTCGAGCAGGTCGGCCTCGGACCGCGCCACGAGCTCGCCCACCGTGTGGATGCCCTCGCGCTTGAGGCAGTTGTACGACCGGATGGTCAGCTGCAGGTCCTCGATCGGCAGCGCCAGGTCGGCGGCCAGGGCCGCGTCGGTCGGCGACGGGCCGATCTCGATGCCCTCGGCCTCGACGTTCAGCTCGCGGGCGAGACCGAACAGCTCGACCAGGGTCTTGCCCGCCGAGGCGAGCGCGTCCCGCGGGGAGATCGCCGGCTTGGTCTCGACGTCGACGATGAGCTTGTCGAAGTCGGTCCGCTGCTCGACACGGGTGGCCTCGACCTTGTAGGTCACCTTGAGGACCGGCGAGTAGATCGAGTCGACGGGGATGCGGCCGATCTCGGCCTCGTACGACTTGTTCTGGTTCGCCGACACGTAGCCGCGGCCGCGCTCGACGGTCAGCTCGATCTCGAGCTTGCCCTTCTCGTTCAGCGTGGCCAGGTGCAGGTCCGTGTTGTGCACCTCGACACCGGCCGGCGGCACGATGTCCGCCGCGGTGACCTCACCCGCACCCTGCTTGCGCAGGTACATCACGACCGGCTCGTCGTTCTCCGAGGAGACGACGAGGTTCTTGATGTTGAGGATGATCTCGGTGACGTCCTCCTTGACGCCCGGCACGGTGCTGAACTCGTGCAGCACGCCGTCGATCCGGATGCTCGTCACCGCCGCGCCCGGGATGGACGACAGCAGGGTCCGGCGCAGGGAGTTGCCGAGCGTGTAGCCGAAGCCCGGCTCGAGCGGCTCGATGGAGAACCGCGAGCGGTACTCCGAGATGACCTCTTCGGTCAGGGTGGGGCGCTGTGCGATGAGCACTTCGGGGTTCCTCTCAGCGTGCGTCCGCCATATGACGCAGCGCAGGTCACTCGATGGCGCGCGGGTCTCGGTCCACCCGCACGACCGGCCGGCACCGCCGTGGGCGCAGGATGCTCCCTGCGCCCACGGCGGCCCGGCGACGGATCAGACGCGACGGCGCTTCGGCGGCCGGCAGCCGTTGTGCGCCTGGGGCGTCACGTCCTGGATGGAGCCGACCTCGAGGCCGGCGGCGGTCAGCGACCGGATCGCGGTCTCGCGACCCGAGCCCGGGCCCTTAACGAAGACGTCGACCTTCTTCATCCCGTGCTCGGCGGCCTTGCGCGCGGCGGCCTCGGCGGCCATGCCCGCGGCGTACGGGGTCGACTTGCGCGAGCCCTTGAAGCCCACGTCGCCACCCGACGCCCAGGAGATCACGGCGCCGCTGGGGTCGGTGATCGAGATGATCGTGTTGTTGAAGGTGCTCTTGATGTGCGCCTGGCCGTGGGAGATGTTCTTCTTCTCCTTGCGGCGCGGCTTGCGCACGGCACTGCGGGTCTTGGGAGGCATTCGCTCGTTCTCTCTCGCTGCTGTCGGGTGAGTCGGTGCTCCGGCGCGGCGCGGGCCCCGGTCGCGCGACGGCGCGACGGTGCGGGGCGGGCCGCGACCGGGTTACTTCCGGCCGGCCTTCTTCTTGCCGGCGACGGTGCGCTTCGGGCCCTTGCGGGTGCGCGCGTTGGTCTTCGTGCGCTGACCGCGCACGGGGAGCCCGCGGCGGTGACGCAGACCCTCGTAGCTGCCGATCTCGACCTTGCGGCGGATGTCCGCGGCGACCTCACGGCGGAGGTCGCCCTCGAGCTTGTAGCTGCTCTCGAGGTGGTCGCGGAGGGTGACGAGCTGGGCGTCGTCGAGGTCCTTGACCCGGAGGTCGGGGGAGATGCCCGTCGCGGCCAGCGTCTGCTGGGCGCGGGTACGGCCGACGCCGTAGATGTAGGTGAGCGCGATCTCGAGCCGCTTCTCGCGGGGGAGGTCGACGCCGACAAGACGTGCCATGTGCCTTTCGGCTCCTTGGACTTCGTTCGGAGGTCTGCCGCACCGTCCTCCCGCGGAGCTGCGGGCCCCGGCCTCCGAGCCAGGGGTTCACCGGCGACGACCCGCGTGGCGGGTGCGCTGCCGGTTCGGCGGTGCGCTGGTGCCGGTCCCCTCGGGGTCCGGCGGGTGGTGCTGCTCAGCCGTGCCGAGCGCAGGGCGTCAGCCCTGGCGCTGCTTGTGGCGCAGGTTCTCGCAGATCACCTGGACGCGACCGTGCCGGCGGATCACCTTGCACTTGTCGCAGATCTTCTTGACGCTGGGCTTGACCTTCATGGCCTGTTCCTCCGCCGCCGATGCGCCTGGCCTCCCCTCGGGAGGTGAGGGCCCAGTCGACGGCGATGCTCGTTGCGGTCGATTTACTTGTAGCGGTAGACGATGCGCCCGCGGGACAGGTCGTACGGGCTCAGCTCGACCACCACCCGGTCCTCGGGGAGGATCCGGATGTAGTGCTGACGCATCTTGCCCGAGATGTGGGCGAGCACCTTGTGGCCGTTGGAGAGCTCCACGCGGAACATCGCGTTCGGCAGTGCCTCGACCACGCTGCCCTCGATCTCGATGACACCGTCCTTCTTCGCCATGTCCTCCGCTAACTCTTGTCCGGAACTTCCGCACCCGTCCCGCGCCCGGTGGCCCGGGAGAACGGCACGGATCGGGTGCCCGCCCGCCGACGAGACCCCGCGCGGGCGCGACCGCAGACGGCGGTCGGGCCCGGGCGGGACGTGCGACGGCGCGAGGACGCACACCCAACGGACCATAGTACGCCATCCGGCGAACCCGGCGTAACCCGCCCGTCGCGCACGGAGCGCTTCGGGAACCGGGACGGGCCGCGGCCTGCCGAGCGGGCGCGGACCCCCGGCGGGGGGCCGGTCTGCGCGGTCAGCCGAGCGGCGCGACCGCCACCCCGCGCGCGGCGAGCTCCGCCGCCCCGCCGTCCACGGCGGTCAGCACCCAGATGCCCCCCTCGTGCAGCGCCACCGAGTGCTCCCAGTGCGCCGCCCGCGACCCGTCGACCGTCACGACGGTCCAGTCGTCCTCGAGCACCTCGGTGCCCGCGCCGCCGCGGGTGATCATCGGCTCCACCGCCAGGCACATGCCCGGCCTCAGCCGCGGCCCGCGGTCACGGGTCCGGTAGTTCAGCACGTCCGGCGGCTGGTGCATCGCGGAGCCGATGCCGTGGCCCACGTAGTCCTGCACGATCCCGAACGGGACGCCGTCGTTGACCGACGCGTCCGCGGCCTCGACCGCCTGCTCGACGGCCTCCCCCACGACGTCCAGCCGGTCCGCGATGCCGGCACCCGCCCGCGCCGCCAGGGCGGCGATGCCGTCCCACAGGGCGCGCTCGGTGACCTCCGACAGGGCGACGTCCGCCGGGTCCGCGTCCGCGAGCACCAGGGTCAGCGCGGAGTCCCCGTGCCAGCCCTCGACGATCGCGCCGCAGTCGATCGACACCACGTCGCCCGGCTCCAGCACGCGGTCGGACGGGATGCCGTGCACGACCTCGTCGTTCACGGACACGCAGATCGTCGCCGGGTAGTCGTGGTAGCCGAGGAACGACGGCTGCGCGCCGGCGTCCGCGATCACCGCGGCCGCCGCGGCGTCCAGCTCGGCGGTCGTCGCACCCGGTCGGGCGGCCGCACGGGCCGCGGCCAGCGCGTCGGCGACGACGAGCCCGGCCCGCCGCATCAGCAGCACCTGCTCCGGGGTCTTCAGCTCGATGCGGTCACGCCCGAACACGACTGGCTCCGTCCCGTCAGCCGACGTGCGACGCGAGGGCGGCGAGCAGCCGCTCGGTCACCTCGTCGACCTCGCCGATGCCGTCCACGCGCACCAGCAGGTCGCGCTCGGCGTACACGCCCGACACGGGCGCGGTCTGCTCGGCGTACACGTCCAGCCGGTGCCGGATCACCGGCTCGGTGTCGTCGGCCCGGCCCTCGATCTCGGCGCGCTTCAGCAGCCGGGCGACCACGACGTCGGCGTCCGCGGTGCT
>DAMBCY010000108.1:10115-10903 GCA_032056255.1 Cellulomonas sp.
CGTCCGCGGTGATCTCCAGCGCGGCGTCGAGCGTGCGGCCGGAGTCCGCGAGGATCGACTCCAGCTCCGCGACCTGGGCCACGTTGCGCGGGTACCCGTCGAGCAGGAAGCCCGCCGCGGCGTCGTCCTGCGCCAGCCGGTCCCGCACCATCGCGTTCGTGACCTCGTCCGGGACGAGCGCGCCGCGCACGGTGTACTCCTGGGCCGTGCGGCCCAGCTCCGTGCCGCCCGTGATGTTGGCGCGGAAGATGTCGCCCGTCGAGATCGCCGGCACGCCGAGGTGCTCGGCCAGCCGGGCCGCCTGCGTGCCCTTGCCGGCCCCGGGAGGACCGAGCAGGACGAGGCGCGCGGTGGAGGCCGTCGAGGCGGTGCTCATCGGAGGAACCCTTCGTAGTGACGCTGCTGCAGCTGCGACTCGATCTGCTTCACCGTCTCCAGGCCGACGCCCACGACGATGAGGATCGAGGAGCCGCCGAACGGGATGTTCGTGCCCACGCCCAGGACGATGAACGCGATCGTCGGGATGAGCGCGACCAGCGCGAGGTAGATCGAGCCCGGTGCCGTGATGCGCGTGATCACGTAGTCCAGGTACTCGGCCGTCGGCCGGCCCGCGCGGATGCCGGGGATGAACCCGCCGTAGCGCTTCATGTTGTCCGCGACCTCGTCCGGGTTGAACGTGATCGCCGTGTAGAAGTAGCAGAAGAAGATGATCAGCAGCACGTACAGCGCGATGTGCAGCGGGGCGCTGGTGGCCGCGAGGTTGTTCGCGACCCACTGCTTCCACCCGG
>DAMBCY010000109.1:0-10902 GCA_032056255.1 Cellulomonas sp.
CAGGTCCACGTACAGCGCGGAGGTGAAGTACCGCAGCGCGAGCTCCTGGTACCCGACCTCGGAAGCCACGATGGACTGCACGACCGCGGACAGCGTGGAGTCGCCGGTGGTCAGCGGGTCGTAGTAGTCGAAGTCGGCCAGCTTCTCCTCGGGGGTGAACTGGTCGCCCTGCAGGAACAGCGCGAGCACGACGTCGGCCTGCTTGAGCACCTGGAACCGGTAGATGACCAGCGGGTGGTAGTAGAGCAGCAGCGGCCGCTTGGTCGGGTCGGTGTTGGCGAGGTCCCACAGCTCCTTCTCGAGGAACTGCGCGTCCTGCGGGTGGATGCCGAGCCGCTCGTCGTACGGGATGTGCATCCGCTCGGCGGCGTGCGCCCACTCGTCCAGCTCGTCCTGCGTCAGGTGCAGCCGGGCCACCATCGCGTCGTGGTCGGCGGGCCGCTCGTGCGCGAGCCGGTCGACGGCCTCGACGGCGCCGCGCAGGTTCGCGCGGGCCATGACGTTGGTGAACAGGTTGTCGTTGACGACGGTCGTGTACTCGTCGGGTCCCGTCACGCCGTGGATGTGGAACGAGGAGTCGCCGTTGGACCCGCGCCAGAAGCCCAGGTCGGCCCACATGCGGGCGGTCTCCACCAGGATGTCGACGGCCTCGCGGGCCAGGAACCCGTCGTCCCCGGTCGCGGCGACGTACTGCCGCACGGCGTGCGTGATGTCCGCGTCGATGTGGTACTGCGCGGTGCCGGCCGCGTAGTAGGCGGACGCCTCCTCGCCGTTGATCGTGCGCCACGGGAACAGCGCGCCGCGCTGGTTGAGCTCGGCGGCGCGCCGGCGGGCGGCCTCCAGCATCGTGTACCGGAACCGCAGCGCGTTCCGGGCGACCCGCGGCGAGGTGTACGTGAGGAACGGCAGGACGTAGATCTCGGTGTCCCAGAAGTAGTGCCCGCTGTACCCGGAGCCGGTCAGGCCCTTCGCGGCGATGCCGTTGCCCTCGGTGCGGGCGGTGGCCTGGGCGATCTGGAACAGGTTCCACCGGATGGCCTGCTGCAGGTCGGGCTGCCCGGGCACCTCCACGTCGGAGCGGGCCCAGAACGCGTCCAGCCAGGCGCGCTGCTCGGCGAGCTGGTGCTCCACGCCGGTCTGCGCGGCACGGTCCAGGGTGCGCCGGCACCGGTCGGCGAGCTCGCGCGCGGGCACGCCGCGGGACGAGTGGTACGTGACGACCTTGCTGATCCGGACGGTCTGGCCCTGCTTCGCGTCGATCCGGTAGACGTGCTTGGCCAGGTCCTCCTCGACCAGGGAGAGCTCCTCGTAGGAGTTCTCGGTCTCGATGGTGTGGTCCGCGGCGACCGCGAGCGTCATGCCGGAGTCCGCGACCCGGTACGACTGGACGTAGCGGCCCTCCGCGCCCCAGTGCGTGCGGGGCTCCAGGACGCGGTTCGTCAGCGTCTCGGACTTGCGCGGGTCGAAGCCCTCGCCCATCGCGGCGGCGCGGACGTGGTACTCGTCCTGGCCGTCCTGCCGGTTGAGGATCTGGCTGCTGATGACGACCGGCGCGTCGGCGTCGAGCATCGTCAGCTCGTACGTGAGCACGGCGAGGTGCCGCTCGGCGAACGACACCATGCGCCGGGTGCGGACCTGCACCCGCTTGCCCGACGGGGTCTGCCACACCAGGTCGCGGGAGAGCACGCCGTCCCGGAAGTCGAGGGTGCGCTCGTACTCGTGCAGGTCGGCCACGGTGAGCAGCAGCGGCTCGTCGTCCACGTACAGCCGCATGATCTTGGCGTCCGGGACGTTGACGATCGTCTGCCCGACGCGCGCGAAGCCGTAGGCCTCCTCGGCGTGCCGGATCGGCCAGGTCTCGTGGAACCCGTTGATGAACGTGCCGTGGCTGTGGCTGTCCCGGCCCTCCTCGACGTTGCCGCGCATGCCGAGGTACCCGTTGCCGACGGCGAACAGCGTCTCGGTGCGGCCCAGGTCGGACGCGTCGTGCCGGGTCTCGCGCAGGCGCCACTCGTCCTGCGGGAACCGGTGCCGGTCCAGCGGGTCGGGGGTGAACAGGGAGGTGGGGTTCACGGCAGGGTGCTCTTCGTCTCGTCGGAGGTGGTGACGAGCTCGTCGAGGTCGTCCACCACCAGGTCAGCCCCCTGCTCGAGCAGGACCGCGGCACCGGCGCCGCGGTCCACGCCGACGACGAGCCCGAACGCCCCGGCACGGCCGGAGGCGACACCGGACTCGGCGTCCTCGACGACGACCGCGCGCTCGCGCGGCACGCCCAGCTGCTCGGCGGCGTACAGGTACGTCGCCGGCTGCGGCTTGCCCGGCAGCCCCTGCGCGGCGGCGACGAGACCGTCCACGACGAGGGCGAACCGGTCGGTGAGACCCGCGGCGGCCAGCACGGGCACCGCGTTGCGGCTCGAGGACACGACGGCGACCTGCCGCCCGTCCGCCACCAGCGCGTCGACCAGGCGCACCGAGCCCGGGTAGGGCGCGACGCCCTCGGACTCGAGCACCTGGGTGAACACGGCGTTCTTCCGGTTGCCCAGGCCGCAGACGGTCGCGGTGTCGGGGTCGTCCGTCGGCTCACCCCACGGCAGGTCGATGCCGCGCGACTCCAGCAGCGAGCGGACGCCCTCGTACCGTGGCTTGCCGTCGATGTACGCGAAGTAGTCGGCGTCCGTGTAGGTCGACGCGCCGTGCGCCTCGAGCAGCGGGGTGAACAGCCGGGACCAGGCGTGCCGGTGCACCACCGCCGTCGGGGTGAGGACGCCGTCGAGGTCGAACAGGACGGCGTCCATCCCGTCGAGGACGGGGGCGGGGCGGCCGGGGAGGTCGGGTGCCACGGGCGGTGCTCCAAGGGTCGGGTGGGGTCGGGTGGCGGGCAGGGCGTCGGGGTCGGTCGCGGTGCTGCGGTCGTGCGGCTGCTGCCGTGGTGCGGGCCCGGCGCTGGAGGCGCGGACGACGAGCTCGGGCGCCACGTGCCCGGCGGGGGCCGGCGCGCGCCCGAGGACGCCGAGCCGGTCCAGCACCTGCTCGACGAGGGTCTGCGCCACCAGTGTGATCGGTTGGCGCAGGCTCGTCAGCCCGGGACGCGCGAGTGTCGCGAGGTCGGAGTCGTCGTAACCGGTGACGGCGACGTCCCTGCCGGGGGTCGCGCCGGCGTCGCCGACCGCGTCGAGCACCCCGAGCGCGAGCACGTCGGAGGCGCAGACGAACGCGGTCGGGGCGGTCGCGCCGGGACCGTCGGGTGAGCCCGACCGGTGGGCGAGCACCGGGGCGACGACGGCCGCCGCGGCGGCGGGGTCGTCCGTGGCGGCGGTCAGGTCGGCACCCGGCTCGAGCCCGAGGCGGTGCGTCGCCTCCGCCAGCCGCGGCGCCGGGCGTCCCCGCCTGCGCCGTCGGCCGGCCAGCCGACGAACCCGATCCGGCGGTGACCCCGCGCGACGAGGTGGGCGACGGCGAGCCCGGTGCCGAGCGCGCCGTCGACCTCGACCCACGGGTGGGTCGGGTCCGCGGCGCCCCACGGACGCCCGTGCACGGCGAACGCGGCGCCCCGCGCGGCGAGCCAGGCCGGCCGGCGGTCGCCGGGGTGGGTGTCGGCGACGACCACGGCGTCCACGTCGTGGCCCGCGAGCAGCTCGGCGTACGCGGCGATCTCGGCCTCGTCGTCCCCGTAGGGCGCCTCGAAGGCGAGGAGCCGGTAGCCGTGCGGGCGGGCGGCGTGCACGAGCGCGTGCAGCAGGCGGTCGGGGTGCGCGGCGGTGCGGTGCGCGGTCGGG
This sequence comes from Cellulomonas sp., assembly GCA_032056255.1. Lineage (GTDB taxonomy): Bacteria > Actinomycetota > Actinomycetes > Actinomycetales > Cellulomonadaceae > Cellulomonas. Next base: position 3,777 of record DAMBCY010000109.1, read on the forward strand.
CCCACGCGGATGCCGATGAGGCCGGACCGGCGCGAGGACAGCGCGCGGGCGGCCCGGTCGGGCCGGTAGCCCAGGGCGGTGACGGAGCGGCGGACCCGGGCCAGGGTGGCGGCCGAGAGCCGACCGGGGGAGTTCAGCGCGTTGGACACGGTCTGCCGCGACACCCCCGCGTGCTGCGCCACCGCGCGGATCGTCACGCGGCGCGCACCGACGTCGTGCGGCGCGGCGGGTGCCGGCGCGGCGGGTGCCGGCGCGGCGTCGTCGTGCATGTGCGGTCCTCGGTGGCGTCCGTGCGGGTGGGCGGTGCGGACCGACGGAGCCGCCTTTGACCGGTCAAATCCGGGGCCATCCTCGCGTCGCGCGGCCTCCCGTGTCAAAGGTGCAGGACGAGCCGGGCGAGGGCGGGGGAACGGCCCGCTGCCAGGCCGTTCGGGGCCGGGCGCGGGGTGCTCCCGGGGTGCCCCGGCGGCCCGCGGGAGGTGGGCGGAGGTCCCGGTGGGCGTCCCGGCGGCCCGGCGGGCGGACTGGCTAGGGTGGTGCGCTATGACGTGGCTGACGACGCCCGCGCACGCCCGCTGGCTCGAGACCGAGACCGACCGACTGCTCGCCTTCGGGCGCGCCTCCGCCGCCCCCACGGGCGGGTTCCTCCGGCTGGACGACGTCGGTCGCCCGCTGCCGGGACCCGCCGAGCTGTGGATCACCTGCCGCATGACGCACGTGTACGCCCTGGGGCACCTGCTCGGGCGCCCGGGGGACGCCGCGCTCGTCGACCACGGGCTCGCCGCGCTGAGCGGGCTGTTCCGGGACGCCGAGCACGGTGGCTGGTACGCGGAGGTGAACGCCGACGGCACGCCCCGTGACGCCGCGAAGGCGGCCTACCCGCACGCGTTCGTCGTCCTCGCCACCTCGTCCGCGACGGCCGCCCGACGCCCCGGCGCCGCCGAGCTGCTGCGCGAGGCGCTCGCGGTGTCCGAGCGGCACTTCTGGGACGAGGAGGCGGGGATGGCCGTCGAGTCCTGGGACCGCACCTTCACCGAGCTCGACGCCTACCGCGGTGTCAACGCCAACATGCACACCGTCGAGGCCTACCTCGCCGCGCACGGCGTCACCGGCGAGCGGGTCTGGCTGGACCGCGCCGTGCGCATCCTCACCCGGGTGGTCGACGGCTTCGCCAGGGGCAACGCCTGGCGCATCCCCGAGCACTTCGACGCCGCCTGGAACGCCGACCTCGAGTACAACGCCGACACCCCGGCGCACCCGTTCCGGCCGTACGGTGCGACGATCGGGCACTGGCTGGAGTGGGCGCGGCTCACCCTGCACGCCCGCGCCGCGATCACCGCCGCGGGCGACGTCGCCCCGGCCTGGATGCTGGACGACGCGGTCGCGCTGTTCGACGCCTCGGTCCGGGAGGGCTGGGACGTCGACGGGGCGCCCGGCTTCGTCTACACCGTCGACTGGGCCGGTGCGCCCGTGGTGCGCGAGCGGATGCACTGGGTGGTCGCCGAGGGCATCGCCGCGGCGGCCGCCCTGCACGCGGCGACCGGCGAGCAGCGGTTCGACGACTGGTACACGACCTGGTGGGAGTACGCCGCGGACCACCTGCTCGACCGGTCGGGCGGGTCGTGGTGGCACGAGCTCGGCACCGACAACCGGGTGTCGCGCACGGTCTGGGAGGGCAAGGCCGACCTGTACCACGCGGTCCAGGCGACCCTCGTCCCGCGCCTCCCGCTCACCCCGGTCCTCGCCCCCGCCCTCGCGGCCGGTCTCCTCGACTGACGACCCCACCCCGCCCCACCCTCGTGCCGAGAGAGGTCCCCCCGGCCGAGAGAGGTCCCCCGGCCGGGCAGGGACTGTCTCGGCGGTGTTCGAGGGTGGGGCGGGGGCGCGGTGCCTCCCGGGGGCGCGGCGGGGGCCTGCGGCCTAGAGTTCCCGCCGTGTCCCGGCGCCGGCGGTCCGTGCTCCTCTGGGCGGCGCCCGTCGCGGTCGCCGCCCTGCTCGTCGTGACCGGGGCGCTGCCGCGCGCGGACGCGGGGGAGCTCGCCGCGCGGGTGGGGCCGGTGCTGGTGTTCGTCGCGGCGCTGACGGTCGTCGCGGAGCTGTGCGGCGCGGTCGGGCTGTTCGACGTCGCGACCGACGCGGCCGCCCGGTCCGCGGGCGGGCGGCGGTGGGTGCTGTGGCTGCTGCTCGTGGGCATCGCCGTGGTGTCGACCGTGCTGCTGTCGCTGGACACGACGGCGGTGCTGCTGACCCCCCTGGCGATCACGCTCGCCCGGCGGACCCGGACGTCACCGCTGCTGCTGGTGCTGACCGTGGTGGCGCTGGCGAACACCGCGTCGCTGCTGCTGCCCGTGTCGAACCTCACGAACCTGCTGGCGGACCACCGGTTCGGCCGGCTCGGCGTCGGGTACCTGGGGCTGATGTGGGTGCCGGCGCTGGCGGCGGTGGTGGTGACCGTGGCCGTGCTCGCGGTGCGCGGGCGCCGGGTGCTGCGCGGGCGGTACGTGCCGGGCCCCCGGTACGTGCCCCCGGACCGGGCGCTGCTGCTCGTCACGGCCGGGACCACCGGCGTCATGGCCGCGGGGTTCGTCGTCGGTCTGCCCGTGTGGGCGGTCGCCGCCGGGGCGGCGGTGGTGCTGCTCGGGGCGTTCGCGGTGCGGCGGCGGTCGCTGCCGGGGCGCGCGCGGGACCTGCTGCCGTGGCGGATGCTGCTCGTGGTGGCCGCCCTGTTCGTCGCGGTCGAGACGCTGCACGTGCGCGGGCTCGGGGACGCCCTCGCGGACGTCGCGCCGGGCGGCAGCTCGACCGGCGCGCTGCTCGGGGTCGCCGGGCTGTCCGCCGCCGCCGCGAACGTGCTGAACAACCTGCCGGCCTACCTGGTGCTCGAGCCCGTCGCGGGCGACGACCCGCTGCGCCTCGCGGCGGTGCTGATCGGGACCGGGGTGGGGCCGCTGCTCACGCCGTGGGCGTCGCTCGCGACGGTGCTGTGGTGGCAGCGGTGCCGGCAGGGGCTGGCGCACGTGCCGGTGCGGGCGTTCCTGGTGCAGGGGCTGTGGCTCGCGCCGTGCTGCGTCGGGGCCGCGGTGCTCGCGCTCGCGGTGGTGTGAGGCCCGCGACCGCGGGTGCGGCTCAGGACCGGCGCGTGGACCGGGCGCGCACGTGCATCCGCTCGCCCTGGGGGCCCCACAGGCTGATGACCTCCGCCGGCCCGGGGCCGGGGTTGGTGATCCAGTGCGGGACGCGGGTGTCGAACTCCGCCGCCTCGCCGGGCTGGAGCACCAGGTCGTGCTCGCCGAGGATCAGCCGGATCCGGCCCGCCAGGACGTACATCCACTCGTAGCCCTCGTGGGTGCGCAGGTCCGGCGGCCCGGGGTTGTGGCCGGCGGGGAACACCTGCTTGTACGCCTGCAGCCCGCCCGCGCGCCGGCTGAGCGGCACGTACGTGACGCCGTGCCGCTCGACGGGGGACAGGTGCACGCGCGGGTCGCCGGTCTCCGGCGCGCCGACCAGCTCGTCCAGCGGCACCTGGTGCGCGCGGGCCAGCGGCAGCAGCAGCTCCAGCGTCGGGCGGCGGCCGCCGGACTCCAGCCGGGACAGCGTGCTGACGGAGATCCCGGTGGTGCGGGACAGGTCGGCCAGGGTCACGCCGCGCCGCTGGCGCAGGTCGCGCAGGCGCGGGCCGACCGCGTCGAGCACGGGTTCGAGGTCGTCGGGCACGGTGCCCAGCATGCGCCCGACTTGCCGTTCCGGCAACAGGACTTGTCGAAGTCGCGCGTGCTGCCGGACCGTGGTCGGGACGAGGAAGGAGTCCCCCATGGACCAGGAGCAGGACGTCCACGACGTGCTGGTGCTCGGCGGCGGCGCGGCCGGGCTGAGCGCGGCCCTCACGCTGTCCCGCGCGCGGCTGCGCGTCGCCGTGGTGCACGACGGGCTGCCGCGGAACCGCCCGGCCGCCCGCACGCACGCGTACCTCGGCCTGGACGGGCTGCCGCCCGCCGAGCTCCTGGCCCGGGGACGCGCGGAGGTCTCCGGCTACGGGGCCGGGCTCGTCGAGGGCCGGGTGGTCGACGTGCGCCGGGCCGGCGAGGTGTTCCGCGCGACCCTCGAGGACGGCACCGTGCGGGTCGGTCGGCGCGTGGTGGTGGCCACAGGTCTGGTGGACCGGCTGCCGGACGTGCCCGGGCTCGCCGGGCGGTGGGGCCGCGACGTGCTGCACTGCCCGTTCTGCCACGGCTGGGAGGTGCGCGGGCGGGCGGTCGGCGTGCTGGCGAGCGGACCGGCGGCGGTGCACCAGGCCCTGCTGTGGCGCCGCTGGACCGACGACGTGACGCTGTTCCTGCACACCGGCGGCGACCCGGCGCCCGAGGACTGGGAGCGGCTCGCCGCGCTCGGCGTGCGGGTCGTCGACGGGCGCGTGGGCGGGCTCGAGGTCCACGGGGACGCGGTGACCGGCCTGCGGCTCGCCTCGGGTGCGGTGCTGCCGTGCGACGCGGTCGTCACCGCCACCACGCTGGACGCACGCGTCGACGGGTTGGCGGGGCTCGGTCTGCCGGTCGAGCCCGTCGAGATGAACGGCCACGTCGTCGGCACCCGGGTGGTGGCGGGACCGGACGGCGTGACCGCGGTGCCGGGGGTGTGGGCGGCAGGGAACGTCACGGACCCGCGGGCCCAGGTGCTGGTCGCCGCCGCGGCCGGTCTGACGGCGGGCGCCGCGGTGGTGGCCGACCTGCTCGGCGAGAGCACGCGCGCGGCCGTGGAGCGGCACCGGGCCGAGCAGCGGGCGCCGTTCTCGGCGGCGGCCGAGCGGGAGGTCGCCGAGCGCGTGGCCGGCCCGGGACGGCACGGGCTGTGACCGGCGCGGGCGGGGCCGGCGGGGGTGGGGCCGGCGGGGGTGGGGCCGGCGGGACGGCCGGCGGGTCCGCCGCCGGGCGGACGAGGACGACGACGGACGGGACGAGGGACACGATGAGCGGCACGGACCAGCACGACGTCCACCACGACGGCCACCACGCGCACGGCGGGCTCGCCGGCGGGCACGGCGGGCACCCGCAGGAGGTACGGCACGACCGGGACTTCTGGGAGGAGCGGTACCGCTCCGTCGACCGGGTGTGGAGCGGGCGGCCGAACGCGGTGCTCGTCGACGAGGCCGGCGACCTGCCCGCCGGACGCGCGCTGGACGTCGCGTGCGGCGAGGGCGGCGACGCGCTGTGGCTGGCGTCGCGGGGCTGGGAGGTCACCGCGATGGACCTCGCGCAGGCCGCGCTGGACCGGGTGGACGGTGCCGCGTCCTCCGCCGGGCCCGAGGTCGCGTCGCGCGTGCGCACGGTGCGGGGCGACATCGGCTCCTGGGACCCCGGCGCGGGCGTGTACGACCTGGTGACGACGCACTTCCTGCACCTGCCCCCGGCGGTGCGCGCCACGGCGTTCGGGCGGATGGCCCGCGCCGTCGCGCCCGGCGGCACGCTGCTGGTGGTCGCGCACCACGGCAGCGACCTGGCCACGACGATCGGCCGGCCGGACCTGCCGGAGCTGTTCTTCGAGCCCGCCGAGGTCCTCGCCGCGCTCGACCCGGACGACTGGGACGTCCCGGTCGCCGAAGCCCGGCCGCGCCCCGCCGTGGACCCCGAGGGGCGGGAGATCACGATCCGCGACACGGTGGTGCGAGCGGTCCGGCGGCGCTGACCGCCCCGACCGCGGGCCACCCGCCGGCGGCCCGGCGACGGGTCCGCCGGCGGTGGCAGGATCGGGCCCATGAGCGACGACACCGACCTGCGGGCCCTGATCGCGGAGACCGAGCGGGAGGAGCGCGACCTGCGCTTCGCCACCTTCACCAACGACGACGCGTGGGAGCTCGGGTCCCTCCTGGTGCGGATCGCCGCGGAGCGGGACCTGCCGGTCACGGTCGACGTGCGGCGCGGCACCCAGCAGCTGTTCCACGCCGCGCGGCCCGGCACGACGGCCGACAACGACTCGTGGGTGCAGCGCAAGGTCCGGGTGGTCGAGCGGTTCGGGACGTCGTCGTTCCTCCAGGGCCTGCGCGCACGGGCCAGGGGCACGACGTTCGCGGCGGCGCACGAGCTCCCGCTCCAGGAGTACGCGGCGCACGGCGGCGCGTTCCCGGTGCACGTCGAGGGCGTCGGGGTCGTCGGCGTCGTGACGGTGTCGGGTCTGCCGCAGGCGGCGGACCACGCCCTGGTCACCGAGGCGGTGCGCCTGTTCCTCGACGGCTGAGCCGCAGGCCCCGCCGACCCGCACCCGCACGGCTCACCCGCACCGGCGTCGAGCGGGCCGAGGGTGCGGGGGCCGAGGGTGCGGGCGGGTGTCGGGACCGCCGGTCAGGGCAGCGCCAGGACCGTCGGGAGCCAGGCGCGGACCGCGGCGGCGACGGCCGGCAGGTCCTTCTTCAGCCCGTGGTCGCCCGCGACGGGGACCACCCGGCGGTCCACCGTCCCCGGCGGGGTGCCGTACGGGTCCGTGAGGCCCTGCACGACGAGGACCGGCACCCCGGCGCCGTCGAGCTCCGGCAGCCGGCTCGGCGCGTCCGGGCGGCCCGGCGGCCGGGTCGGGAACGCGAGGCACAGCACCGCGGCCGCGCCGGTGGCGAGCGCCGTGCGGCAGGCGGTCCGGGCGCCGGCCGACCGGCCGCCGGTGATCAGCGGGGCGTCGAGGACGCGGGTGCGCAGGTGCGTGACGACCGCGGTCCACGCCTCGTCCAGGGCGGGGCCGCGCGGGCCGACCCGCTTGCCGGCGACGCGGTACGGCTGCTCGACGAGCGCCACGGCGAGACCCAGGCCGGTCGCGACCGCGGTCACCGCGCGCAGGTCCGGGGCGTCGACCCCGCCGCCGGCCCCGTGCCCGAGCACGAGCGCGCCCGGCGCGGCCACGCGGCCGTCCGGGCCGGGCACCGCGCCGGCGGGCGGGTGCAGGTGCACGCGGGCCGGGCCCTGCGGGGTGTCGACGTCGAGGACGCGGGCGTCGGGGCTCACCCCCGGCACGCTACGCGCGGCCCGCGCCCACCTGCACCCGCGCCGGCCGCGCCGCCCGGGTGGCCCAGGGGCCGCGGATGCGCCGAGGTCGTCATGACGCGCCGAGGTCGTCACACGTGGATGACGACCTCGCCGACGAATGA
>DAMBCY010000110.1:0-10887 GCA_032056255.1 Cellulomonas sp.
CGCGGACGTGCCCCGGATCGTCGAGGCCGCCCGTGCGGCCGGTGTCGACGTGACGCTCGAGCTCGTGGACGTCGGCCGGGTGTCCGCCGGAGCCGAGATCACGGTCTGCTCGATGGTGCGCGAGGCGCTCGCCAACACCGCCCGCTACGCCGGCCCGACGAGCGCCCGCGTCGTGCTGCGGCGGGACGCGGACGCGCTGCGGCTCACGGTCGAGGACGACGGCCCCGCACCCGGGTGGGGAGCCCGGCCCGGCGCGGGTCACGGGCTGCGCGGGCTGCGCGAGCGCGCGAGCGCGCTGGGCGGCACGCTCACCGCGGAGCCCTCCGGCCGCGGGTTCGTGCTCACCGCGCGCCTGCCCGAGCGGACGCCGTCGTGACCGTCCGGGTGCTCGTCGCCGACGACCAGGCGCTGCTGCGGCACAGCCTGCACCTGGTCATCGACGCGGCCGACGACCTGAGCGTCGTGGCGCAGGCGGACACGGGTGAGGCCGCGGTCGCCCTGACCCGCGAGCTGCGGCCCGACGTCGTCCTCATGGACATCCGCATGCCGGACCAGGACGGCATCGCCGCCACCGGCCAGATCACCGCCGACCCCGTCCTGGCCGGCACCCGCGTCCTGGTCCTCACGATGTTCGAGCTCGACGCCTACGTGCACGGTGCGCTGCGCGCCGGCGCCAGCGGGTTCCTGCTCAAGGACGCCGAGCCCGCCCAGCTCCTCGACGCCATCCGGCGCACCCACGCGGGCGAGTCGCTGTTCTCCCCGGCGATCCTCACCCGGCTGGTCGCCCACTACCTGGACCGTCCTGCACCGCACCCCCGCCCGCCGCAGACCCTCACCCCCCGCGAGGTCCAGGTGCTGACGCTCGTCGGACGGGGGCTCTCCAACGACGAGATCGCGACGGCTCTCACCATCTCGATGGGCACCGTCAAGACCCACGTCGGCAGCCTCCTGGCCAAGCTGCACGCCCGCGACCGGGCGCAGCTCGTCATCGCCGCCTACGACCACCGGCTCGTCTAGCGAGCAGCCGGGGGCCGGCGACCGGTGCCCGTCTCGCGCCCCGTCCGCCGCGGCCGCCCGCCGGACGTAGGCTCGCGAGCATGCACTTCCGACACCTCGGCCGCTCCGGCCTCAAGATCTCCGAGATCACCTACGGCAACTGGCTCACCCACGGCTCCCAGGTGGAGAACGACGCCGCGGCCGCGTGCGTCCGGGCCGCGCTCGACAACGGCATCACCTCCTTCGACACCGCGGACGCCTACGCCAACACCGTCGCGGAGTCCGTGCTCGGCGACGCGCTGAAGGGCGAGCGCCGCCAGTCGCTGGAGATCTTCACGAAGGTCTACTGGCCCACCGGCCCCAAGGGCCCGAACGACACCGGCCTGTCCCGCAAGCACGTCCTGGAGGCCATCGACGGCTCCCTGCAGCGCCTCCGGACCGACTACGTCGACCTGTACCAGGCGCACCGGTTCGACCACGCGACGCCGCTCGAGGAGACGATGCAGGCGTTCGCCGACGTCGTCCGCCAGGGCAAGGCCCTGTACATCGGCGTCAGCGAGTGGACCGCCGACCAGATCCGCGCCGGCCAGGCGCTCGCGCAGGACCTCGGCTTCCGCCTCGTGTCGAACCAGCCGCAGTACTCCGCGCTCTGGCGGGTCATCGAGGGCGAGGTCGTCCCGGCGTCCGAGGAGCTCGGGCTGTCGCAGATCGTCTGGTCCCCCGTCGCCCAGGGCGTGCTCACCGGCAAGTACCTGCCCGGTCAGCCGCTCCCCGCGGGCTCGCGCGCCACGGACGAGAAGGGCGGCGCCCGCACGGTCAAGGCGTTCCTGGACCGCCCGAACGTGCTGCAGCGCGTGCAGGACCTCCGGCCGGTCGCGGACGAGCTCGGGCTGTCGCTCGCACAGCTCGCCGTGGCGTGGGTGCTGCAGAACGGCAACGTCGCCGCGGCGATCATCGGGGCGTCCCGCCCGGAGCAGGTCGCGGAGAACGTCAAGGCGTCCGGCGTCGAGATCCCGGCCGAGCTGCTGGCCCGGATCGACGAGATCCTCGGCGACGCTGTGGTCTCCGACCCGGCCGAGACGGCGAAGTCCTCGCCCGCGTCGCGCTGAGCCGCACCGCACGCGCCGCACCGGGGCCGGGTCCGCGGGGGCCCGGCCCCGGTGCCGTTCCTAGCGACCCTCGCCGGGCACCACGGCCGATGTGGGAGCCTCGTGCGACGTCGCGGGCAGCGGCACGGTGAGCCGGGGCAGCAGCAGGTGGATCAGGGGGCCGATGGCGACGGCGTACGCCAGCGTGCCGAGCCCCACGGTGCCGCCCAGCAGCCAGCCGGCCACGACGACGGCCCCCTCGATGGCGCCGCGCACGGCACCGACCGGCCAGCCGGTGCGTCCGACGACGCCGGTCATCAGCCCGTCGCGCGGGCCCGGGCCGAGCCGGGCGCCGATGTACAGGCCGCTCGCGAGGGCGTTCAGCCCGATGCCCACCACGGCGAGCGCGATCCGGGCGGCCAGCGGGAGCGGGTCGGGCAGCAGGTCGAGCAGGGCGAGGCAGGGGTCGACGAGGGCGCCGATCACGACGACGTTCGCGACCGTGCCGATGCCGGGGCGCTGCCGCAGCGGCCACCAGCACGCGAGGACGACGACGCTGAGCACGACCGTGGCGGTGCCGAGCGTCCAGCCGAGCTGGCGCGCGACGCCCTGGCTCAGCACGTCCCAGGGCATGTTGCCGAGCCCGGAGTGCACGAGCGCCGCGATGGAGACGGCGTAGAGCACCAGCCCGCCGAGCAGCTGGGCGGCGCGGCGGACGGCGGGGCGTGGTGCGGCCGGGGAGCCGGTGGGGGTCGAGGTGGTGGCGTCGTGCACGGTCATGGCCTCATCCTCACCGGCAGGTGGCCTTCCGTTCGATAGCCACTTGCGCAAGAGTGGCCTCATGTCCTCGCTCCTCGTCTCCGACCGCCGGATCGGCGGCACGGGCCTGACCGCCGTCCTCGGCCGGTGGCGCCGCCCCGGTCCCGCGTACGTCGCGCTGGCCGACGCCGTCCGCCGCGCCGTGCTCGCCGGCGACCTCCCGCTGGCGACTCGCGTCCCCGGGGAGCGCGAGCTCGCCGCCGCGCTGGGGGTCTCCCGCACGACGACCTCCGGAGCGTACGGGCTGCTGCGGGAGCAGGGGTACCTGCGCAGCCGGCAGGGGTCGGGCACGGTCACGGCCCTGCCCGACGGCCCCGCCCGACCGGGGCTCGCGCTGCACCCGGTGCCCGCCGAGGCGGGCGTGGTCGACCTGACCATCGCGGCCTGCGGCGCGCCGCGCGACCTGCACGACGCCGCCGCGCGCGCGGTCGAGGCGCTCCCCCGGTACGCGGGCCACGGGTACGCACCGCTCGGCCTGGACGTGCTGCGCGAGGCGGTCGCCGACCGGTACACCGCGCGCGGCACCCCGACCACGCCGGACCAGGTGCTGATTACGACGGGCGCGCAGCACGCCATCGCCCTGCTGGTGCGCACCCACGCCGGACCGGGCGACCGCGTCGTCGTCGAGCAGCCGACGTACCCGCACGCCATCGACGCGGTCCGGTCCGTCGGCGCGCGCCCCGTCCCGGTCCCGACCGCACCCGGGGGCGCGGTCGACCTCGACCTCCTCGAGTCCACCGTCCGGCAGGTGGCCCCCCGCCTCGTCTACCTGATCCCCGACCACCACAACCCGACCGGCGCCAGCCTCGACCCCGCCGGGCGGGCGCGCGTGCGGGACCTCGCCCGGCGCACCGGCACGGTCGTCGCCGGCGACGAGGCGCTGACCGACCTCACGCTCGACGGCGAGCCGCCCGCGCCGTGGTCGGGCGACGGCCGAGCCCCGCGCGTCGTGGCCATCGGGTCGATGTCGAAGAGCCACTGGGGCGGCCTGCGCGTGGGCTGGCTGCGCGGGCCCGTGGAGCTCGTGACCCGGCTCGCCCTGGCCCGGCGCAGCGCGGACCTCGGGACCGCCGTGCTGGACCAGCTCGTCGCGGCCGACCTGCTCCGGCTCGGCGGGCGGCCGGTGCGGGAACGGCAGGACCAGCTGCGCGCCCGGCGCGACCTGCTGACCGGGCTGCTCGCCGAGCACCTGCCGGACTGGCGGTGGTCCGTGCCGCACGGCGGGCAGTCGATCTGGGCCGATCTCGGCGCGCCGGTGTCCTCGGCGCTCGGCGCGCTGGCGCTCGCGCACGGCGTGCGGGTCGCACCCGGCCCGGCGTTCGCCGTGGACGGGGCGCTCGAGGACCGCATCCGGGTGCCGTTCACGGCGGAGCCGGAGGACCTGCGCCGGGCCGTCGACGGGCTGGCCCTGGCCTGGGTCGCGCTGGGCCGGGGCGGGGCCGCGGCAGGGGCGCCGGGCGGCGTCGCCGCTCCGGCGGCCCCGGTCTGAGCTCAGTCCCGCGGCGCCCAGGTCACCTGCTCGGGCACGGCGGTCAGGTCGTGGCGCGGGGCGACCGCGACGCCGTCGTGCCGCAGCCCGGCGGCCCGCACGCCCTGGTCGCGCAGCGCGCGCCACTGCGCACCGAACCACTCCTCGGCGTCGAACCGCGTGCCGAACACGGGCGACAGCGGCCGGTCGAGCACCTGCCCGCGGTCGCCGGTGTACTCCCACACCCACTGCGGCCGCAGCGTCATCACGCCACCCCCCGGGTGCCGCGCGCGAGCGCCGCGCCGATCCTCGACGCCCAGAACGGACCCTGGTAGATGAAGCCGGTGTAGCCCTGCACCAGGTCCGCGCCGGCCGCGAGGTACGCGCGGGCGTCGGCCGCGGTGCTGATCCCGCCGACCCCGATCACGACCTTCCCGGCGCCGAGCCGGTGCCGCAGCCGCGCGACCACGACCAGCCCCCGGTCGAGCAGCGGCGGCCCGGACACGCCGCCCTCGCCGAGGTCGTGGGCGATGGTCGTGTTCACCGCCACGACGCCGTCCAGCCCGAGCTCGGTGACGAGGTCCGCGACCGCGTCCACGTCGGCGTCGGCCAGGTCGGGCGCGATCTTGACCAGCAGCGGCACCCGCGGACGGTGCGCCGCGGCGGCCGACGCGTCGGCGGCGGCCCGGGTCGCCTGCAGGATCGGGCGCAACGCGTCCACCGACTGCAGGTCGCGCAGGCCCGGGGTGTTCGGCGACGAGACGTTGACCACCAGGTAGTCGGCGTACGGCGTGAGGTGCCGGGCGCTGGTCGCGTAGTCCTCGGCCGCGTCCTGCGGCGCGGTGACCTTCGTCTTGCCGATGTTCACGCCGACGACGTGCGTGCGGCCCCGCGGCGTGGAGCGCAGCGCGCGCAGCCGCTCGGCGACCGCCTCCGCGCCCTCGTTGTTGAAGCCCATCCGGTTGCGCAGCGCACGCTCGGGGACGATCCGCCAGAGCCGTGGCGCCTCGTTGCCCGGCTGCGCGTGCGCGGTGACCGTCCCGACCTCGACGAAGCCGAAGCCGAGCATCGTCAGGCCCGGCACCCCCTCGGCGTTCTTGTCGAAGCCGGCCGCCAGGCCGAACGGCGACGGGAACGTGCGGCCGAGCACCCGGACCGCACCGGACGCCGGCGGCGTCAGCAGCGAGCGGAGCACGCCGCGCAGCACCGGCACCCGCGAGGCCAGCCGGATCCAGCGGAACGCCATGCGGTGCGCGCGCTCCGGGTCGGTGCGGGTGAAGAACAGGCGGAAGAGGAGGCCGTACACGCCGCCCAACCTACTGGGCCGCCGGGCCGGCGGTCCGGGACCCGGGGCCCTCGACCGCGGCCCGGCCCCGGTCCGGAGCGGTGCGCCGCAGCCACAGCAGCCCGAGGAACGGCAGCACCAGCGGCACGTACCCGTAGCCCTGGCCGAACGCGGACCAGACCGTCTCGTCCGGGAAGTCCCCGGCGTCCAGCAGCGACAGGGTGCCGACCACCAGCACGCCGGCCAGCTCGACGCCGACCGCGACCCACGCGAGGCGTCGCCGGTCGGTGGCGAGGGCGATCGTCGCGACCACGTAGACCACGCCGGCCAGGGCGGACAGCAGGTAGGCCAGCGGGGCCTCGTCGAGCTTCGTCGCGATCTGGTAGCCGGCGCGGGCCGTCGCGGCGAGCGCGAACACCCCGTAGACGGCGACGAGGACGCGGCCCGGGCCGCTCGCGGTGCTCCGGGCGGGTCGAGCGGCGGGTCGAGGGGTGGGTCGAGGGGTGGGCCGGGAGGTCGGCGCGGGATCGGGCGTGGTCATCGGGACCCCCAGGTCTGGTTCAGACGGAGCTGCAGGAACGCCACGGCGAGCGCCGCGACCACCAGCACGACGGACGACCACCGGGTGCGTTCGGCGAACGCCCACAGCGCGGCGGCGGGCAGCAGCACGAGCTGTGTGACGACGTAGCCCCAGAACACGACCGGCTCGGCGGGCACGGTGCCGGTGGCGTGCCGCACGCCGGCGACCGCGGCCTGCAGCAGCATCAGGCCCTCGACCACCGCCGCGCCCCAGAGCTGGCGCAGCACGACGGCGCGGTCCCGGAGAGCGAACCAGCCCGCCCAGCCGGCGAGCAGCAGCGCCGCCGCGGCCACGGCGGAGAGCAGGGGGTCGGTCACGGGGCCCCACGGTACCCGGCGCACCGCTAGCATCGACGGGTGCCCCGAGTGACGTTGACCTCCGCGAACCCCGCCCGCCAGACCGCCGACGCGCTCGTCGTCGCGGTCGCCAGCAGCCCGGACGGCCCCCGGGTCGTCGGCGCCGACTGGCTCCCCTCCGAGACCGTCGCCCAGGTGCGTGACCTGGCCGTGGCGCTCGGCATCACGGGGGCCGCCGACGAGGTGCGCCGCCTGCCCGCGGCCGGCGGGCTCGCCGCGCGCACCGTCGTGCTGACCGGCGTGGGCGCGCTCGACGCCGGCGCCGCCCCCGAGGCCGAGGCGCTGCGCCGCGCCGCCGGCGCCGCGCTGCGCGAGGTCACGGGCGTCCGCTCCGTGGCCGTGGGCCTGCCCGCCGAGGACGTCGCCCAGCTGACCGCCGTGGTCGAGGGCGCCCTGCTCGGCGCGTACGCCTACACCCGGTACCGCACCGGCGAGGCCGCCACGGGCTCGGCGCCCACCGCGGAGATCACCGTGCTCACCCCGCGCGCCCGGGACAAGGCCGCCGCGCAGGCCGTCGCCCGCGCCGAGGTGCTCGCCGCCGCCGTGCACGACGTGCGCGACCTGGTGAACGCCGCACCGAACGACCTGTTCCCGGCCGCGTTCGCCGACGCGGCCAAGGCCGCCGCCAAGGAGTCCGGCGCCCGCTCGCTCAAGGTCACGGTCCTGGACGAGAAGGCCCTCGCGGCCGGCGGCTACGGCGGCATCCTCGGTGTCGGCCAGGGCTCGGCCCGCCCGCCGCGCCTGGTCAAGGTCGCCTACTCCCCCTCGCGCCCGAAGGCGAAGGTCGCCCTGGTCGGCAAGGGCATCACGTTCGACTCGGGCGGCATCTCGATCAAGCCCGCCGCGGGCATGGACGCGATGAAGTCCGACATGGCCGGCGCGGCCGCCGTCCTGCACACCGTGCTCGCCGCCGCGCGCCTCGAGCTCCCCGTGGCCGTCACCGCCTGGCTGTGCCTCGCGGAGAACATGCCGTCCGGCACCGCGCAGCGCCCCTCCGACGTGCTGACGATCCGCGGCGGCACGACCGTCGAGGTCCTCAACACCGACGCCGAGGGCCGCCTCGTCATGGCGGACGGGCTGGTCGCCGCCGTGGAGGAGAAGCCGGACCTGGTCGTCGACGTCGCCACCCTGACCGGTGCGCAGCTCGTCGCGCTCGGCCCGCGCGTGTCCGCCGTCATGGGCACCGACGACGCGCGCACCGAGGTCGTCGACGCCGCGGGCGTCGCGGGCGAGGCGTTCTGGCCGATGCCGCTGCCCGCGGACCTGCGGGCCGGGCTGAAGTCGAAGGTCGCGGACATCGCGAACATCGGCGACCGGTTCGGCGGGATGCTCACCGCGGGGCTGTTCCTGCAGGAGTTCGTCGGGACGACGCCGTGGGCGCACCTCGACATCGCCGGCCCGGCGTTCAACGAGAAGGCCGCGTTCGGCTACACGCCGACGGGCGGCACCGGCGTCGCGGTCCGCACCCTCCTCACCCTGATCGAGTCCCGCGCCACCCGCTGACCCCACGTGTGCCGAGATCGGCCCTCCCGGCCGAGACAGGGGCTTCCGGGCACGTCGACGACCGGGAAGCGCCTGTCTCGGCGGGATCAGTCGGTCGCGGCGCGGCGGGCGGCGCGCTCCCGGGCCGCGCGCTCGCGCTCGATGCGCTGCCGGCTGTTCCAGTCGCGCATCCGCTGCGGGTAGCCGGTGCGCTGCACGTCGTACACCGGGATGCCGAGGGTCCGGGCGATGTCGTACGCGGCGCGGGCGTCGGGCACGCGCCGGCGGGTCCACTCCCCGTCCGAGGCGATGAGCATGAGCGTGGTCTGGGTGACGTTCGTCTGCGGCTCGAGGTAGGCCTCGGCGCCGACGCGCGTCCGGGCGAACTCCCGCAGGTGCTCGAGGGTCTCCTCCCGGGCGGCGCGACCGGTCGGCGGGGCGTCCGGCGCGGCGGACGCGGCGGCCTTCGGGCGGCGGCGGGAGAACAGACCCATGCGGGGAGGGTAACCGGGCGCACGGCGAACCGGCTGAGGATCCGCCCGTGCGAACCGCACCCGCCGGCGTCGCCGCAGGACAGACATGGGATGACTGTTCCCAGAATCACACGTCACCCGCGGTGATCTGGGTCGTCCGACCTATGCAGAGATGACAAGATGGTCCGCGAACGCACCACGTTCCACTATGTCTGCGCCGGAGGAGTCCACACGTGTCCGACACGACCGGGTCCGCTTTCGACATCGTCGTCCTGGGCGGAGGGAGTGGCGGCTACGCGGCCGCGCTCCGTGGCGCCCAGCTCGGCCTGAGCGTCGCCCTCATCGAGGCCGACAAGGTCGGCGGTACCTGCCTGCACAAGGGGTGCATCCCCACCAAGGCCCTGCTGCACGCGGCGGAGCTGGCCGACAACGCCCGCGAGGGTGCGCACTTCGGCGTGCGCACCGAGCTCACGGGCATCGACATGGCCGGCGTCAACGCGTACAAGGACTCGGTCATCGGCCGCCTGTACAAGGGGCTCCAGGGGCTGATCAAGTCCCGCAAGATCACCGTGATCGAGGGCTACGGCACGCTCGTC
This sequence comes from Cellulomonas sp., assembly GCA_032056255.1. Lineage (GTDB taxonomy): Bacteria > Actinomycetota > Actinomycetes > Actinomycetales > Cellulomonadaceae > Cellulomonas. Next base: position 9,144 of record DAMBCY010000110.1, read on the forward strand.
GGCCCGGACACGGTCGAGGTGAACGGCGAGCGCGTGACCGGGCGTCACCTCGTCCTGGGCACCGGCTCCTACGCCCGCTCGCTGCCCGGTCTCGACATCGGCGGCCGGGTCATCACCTCCGACCAGGCGCTCACGCTGGACTGGGTGCCGAAGTCCGCGATCATCCTGGGCGGCGGCGTCATCGGCTCGGAGTTCGCGAGCGTCTGGAAGTCGTTCGGCGCGGACGTCACCGTCATCGAGGCGCTCCCCCACCTGGTCCCGAACGAGGACGAGGCGCTGTCCAAGGCGTTCGAGCGCGCCTTCCGCAAGCGCGGCATCAACTTCAACCTCGGCGTCCGGTTCTCCGGCGTCACGCAGGACGACAACGGCGTGCACGTCTCGCTGGAGGACGGCAAGACGTTCGACGCCGACCTGCTGCTGGTCGCGGTCGGGCGCGGCCCCTCGACCTCGGGCCTCGGCTACGAGGAGCAGGGCCTCACCCTGGACCGGGGCTTCGTCATCACGAACGAGCGCCTGCACACCGGCGTCGGCAACATCTACGCGGTCGGCGACATCGTCCCCGGCCTGCAGCTCGCGCACCGCGGCTTCGCCCAGGGCATCTTCGTGGCCGAGGAGATCGCGGGCCTCGACCCGCAGCCGATCGTCGAGTCCGGCATCCCGCGCGTCACCTACTCCGACCCGGAGGTCGCGTCCGTCGGTCTGACCGAGGCGAAGGCCAAGGAGGTGCACGGGGCCGACGCGATCGAGACCCTCGAGTACAACCTGGGCGGCAACGGCAAGAGCCAGATCCTCGCGACCACGGGCTTCGTCAAGCTCGTGCGGCAGAAGGACGGCCCGGTCGTCGGCGTCCACATGATCGGCGCGCGCGTCGGCGAGCTCATCGGGGAGGGGCAGCTCATCGTGAACTGGGAGGCCTACCCCGAGGACGTCGCGGCGCTCGTGCACGCCCACCCGACGCAGAACGAGGCTCTCGGCGAGGCGCACCTGGCGCTCGCCGGCAAGCCGCTGCACGCCCACAACTGACCACAAGGATCGAAGGAGACACGAGCGGTCATGTCCGACAACGTGCAGCTTCCCGCTCTCGGCGAGTCCGTCACCGAGGGCACCGTCACCCGCTGGCTCAAGAGCGTGGGTGACCGCGTCGAGGTCGACGAGCCCCTGCTCGAGATCTCGACCGACAAGGTCGACACCGAGGTCCCGTCGCCGTTCGCCGGCGTGCTGGAGCAGATCCTGGTGCAGGAGGACGAGACCGCCGAGGTCGGCGCGGTCCTGGCCGTGATCGGCGACGGCTCCGGCGCGGCCGACGCCGGCGCCGCGCCGGCCGAGGGCACCCCCGCCCAGGAGGAGGCCGCGGCCGAGGCACCTGTGCAGGGCTCCGGCGACCCGGCCCCCGAGTCCGAGGCCCCCGCCCCGGCGCAGGAGGAGACCCCCGCGCAGGAGGAGCAGGCGCAGGCCGCTCCCGCCGCCGCGGCACAGGGCGACGGCGAGCAGGGCGACGGCGAGCAGGTCGTGCTGCCCGCGCTGGGCGAGTCCGTCACCGAGGGCACCGTGACCCGCTGGCTGAAGCAGGTCGGCGACTCCGTGGCGGTCGACGAGCCGCTGCTCGAGATCTCCACCGACAAGGTCGACACCGAGGTCCCGTCGCCGTTCGCCGGCACGCTGCAGCAGATCCTGGTGGGCGAGGACGAGACCGCGCAGGTCGGCGCCCCGCTGGCCGTGATCGGCTCGGGCTCGGCCCCCGCCG
>DAMBCY010000111.1:0-2477 GCA_032056255.1 Cellulomonas sp.
TCCACGCTGACCCGGACCCTCGACGACATCGTGAGCATCCTCGGGGACGACGCGAAGGCGTGCGAGATCGACGGGGAGGTCGACCCGGACCTCATGTGGGAGACCCTCGCCGGCGGGTACGTGCCGCTCGCGCAGCGTCAGCAGCCGGCCCCGACCGCCGACGCCGTGGAGCCGGCCGCGCGGGCGCTCATGTCGGAGTGGGAGTGCGAGCCCCTCGTCACCTACCCGCCTGAGGGCGACGCCGTCTGCGAGCAGCACGACATGTCCGCGTGGACGGACGGGTTGTGCGGGTTCGCCGCTGACGCCGCCCGTGCCGCCCTCGCCGCTGCCCGTGCTGGGGAGGTGGAGGGCTGCGAGGTCTGCGGTCGCCCGGATGACGGGAACTGCAACTGCCCGCTGCTCAGCCCACCGGCTCAGCGCGGCGGGGAGGCGGAGGGCTCGTCGGAGACGGACTCCTCTGGGCTGATGGTGTCGGACGGCTTCACGCCTACGACTGGGCAGGTCCGCAACCGCTACGCGTCGGGCAGGCGTGTGCTCGACGCTCGGGATGCCTGCCTGACTCCGGTCGGTGAACTGGATGCCGAGTTCGACCGCTGGCTGGCCGCTCAGCGCGGCGGAGAGGCGATGGATCGGGCGGTGCTGAACGAGCGGCACGCACTCGACAAGATCGGCGGCGAGGCGGCGTTGATCGCGGAGTGCCGACGCCTGGCCGCACGCCCGAATCAGATCCCGCAGACGGTCCCGCACTTCTTCGAGATGCTGGCCGACGTCCTCGCCGCCCGGGGTGCCGCCGCACCGACGGACCCCCGCGGGGTGGCGCACATCGAGTGCGACTGCGTGCCGGACCTCGGACCGTCGCACTGCCACCTGTGCAGCACGCGAGAAGGCCGGGAGATGCCGTGGGTTGAGGCTCACGCCGCACCGACGGAGGTCGAGTGGGGCGTGCGATACGACGCACCGCACCCCGGAGGCGACACCGTGTACCCCGTTCCGCATGAGGACGTCGCCCGGCTGCTGGCTGGCGAGTCGGAGGGGACGACGCACCCGATGCAGCGCGACGTGCACCGGTCCGCGTGGCGGGAGGTCCAGCCGTGACCCGCCAGCACACGCGGCGCCCGGTCTGGGCCTGGTACTGCGACCTCTGCGGCCGACGCGGTGACGAGATCGCGTGGGAGCAGTCCGAGCTCCCCAGCGGGGACGAGATGCGAGCCCGCGGGTGGTTCATCGCCCAGACTTGGGGCGACAAGTGCCCGCAGTGCGCGATCGAGGCCCGGCCGTGAGCGCCGTCCGCCGCGGGACCTGCGCGGAACCCGGCCCGCGCGACCTGCACTGCACCGAGCACCCGGGCCACCGGTACTCGCACTACGACGCCGGCGAGGACGAGTCCTGGACCGGACGCGGCATCGACCCCATGCAGCCGCACGCGTGCGAGGACCCGGACTGCCCTGACCGAGAGGAGGCGATGACCGATGGGCGCGTCTGAGAAGCGGGCGGCCACGTACCACCCCGGAGACGGGCCGGTGCGGACGGTCGACGCCCGACTGGTGGCCGAGGCGTGGCACGACGCGACGTGCCTCCAAGGTCGCGAGTGCTGGTCGCGGCGTCAGCACGCCGCAGTGCTGGAGGCGTACCCGGACCGCCGCGCGACCGCGTTCCTCGACGGTCTCGGCATCAAGGTCGCCCCGTGATGGCCGGGTACGACGCCGAAGCGGCCCGGCGCCTTCGGGAGATGGAGGGCGCCGAGATCGCCGGTGAGGCCGAGGACGAGCGGTCGCTCGCGCTGTACGGCGAACTGCCCGAGGCCGTCTGGACCGACACCGAACCCAAGGAGACCGACCGTGGCTGACACCGAGACCCCGCGCACCGCAGCCGACGTCATCGCGGTGCACCTCGACCGCTCGTGGCGCCACGGACAGCACCTCGACTGCGGTGCGCCACTTCCTCCGGGCGGTCGCGACTTCCGGGCCGCGCACGTCACCGACATGCTCGCCGCCGCTGGGCTGCTCGCCACGGCCGAGCACGACCGGGGGGGCGCGGTGCAGGCACTCCGGGAGGTTGCCGAAACGCTCGATGGCGCGGACGCGCAGCACGAGTTGTCGAGGACCTTGCCCGACGGGAGTCACTGGTCCGATGAGTCCGTCTACGACGCCGTAGCGAACTCCGGTGCGATCACCGACTGGCTCGGCGCCCGCGCTGACCGCCTCGCCGCCGGGGAGGGGTCGTGACGTTGTACGAGCCCGCACAAGCCTCTGACCCTGTACGACCCACGAAGGAGACCCACCCGTGACCAACCCCTGCGCGCTCGACGACTGCAACCGCCCCGTCCCCGACACCAGCTTCATCTGCCCCGGCTGCGGCGACCGCCTCCGCGCCGCGCTCCTCCGGATCCCGGACGAGGTCACCCCACCCGGGCTCGTCACCATCCCCCAGCCCGGCAACCGACCGAACCTCGTCCGGCACGCCATCGACGGCGGACG
>DAMBCY010000111.1:2487-10881 GCA_032056255.1 Cellulomonas sp.
GCCCAGACCGGTCCGACGACCGCGGACCCCTCGCGATCTCCGAGACTCCGCTGCCGTACAACCCAGCCGCCTCCGAGATCCGGACCGTCCTCGTCGGAACCCTCACGTACTGGACCGGCGCGATCTCCGAGCAGCGCGGCCTCACCGTCGACGACTGGACCCCGCCCGGCATGGCGATCTTCCTCGCCGGGCAGATCGACTGGCTTCGCGCCCAGGCCGCCGGCCCCGACGCGATCGACGAACTGACCGCCGCGGTCCGAACAGCCGAGCGTGCGACCGACCGCCCCGCCGACCGCCGATACGCCGGACCCTGCACCGCCGACGTCGAGCTCGACGGCATCCGCCTCGGCACGTGCGGCACCGACCTCTACGCCCTCCCCGGACGCGACACCATCACCTGCCCCACCTGCAACACCCAGGTCCCGGTCACCGAACGGCGCGCCTGGCTCCTCGAGCAGGCCGAGGACCGACTCCTGCCCGTCACCGAGATGGCGCGCGCCGTCGACGGCCTCGGCGTACCCGTCAACCGCGACACGATCAAGTCCTGGGTGCGCCGCGGACAGCTCGTATCCCGGGGCGCCACCGGTACCGCGGTCGCGCTCTACCGAGTCGGGGACGTCCTCGACCTCGTCCGGGCCGGCGCTCGACGCCGCGGCCTCACCTCAGCATGACTCGGATGCCTAGTCGTGGACGACACGGGCCCAGTGTGGGTTGCGCGATGGCGTCTTGCACCCTACGGTTCTCGTAGGTTGGCGTGAGCCAGCAGAGAGGCCCCGGATCCCCTGCCCGGGGCCTCTCACCGTGCGGGGTGGAGCAGCGGTAGCTCACCGGTCTCATACGCCAGGAGGACGCGGGTTCGAATCCCGCCCCCGCAACGACGGGGCCGCCACGGATCTGACGTCCGTGCGAGCCGTGCGAGAGACCAGAGGACCGGTGCCGCCCCGCGGAGCGCCCGGAGCACCCTGCCAGTCGGCTCGGCCCCGTCCCCTCAGCACCTCGCCGTCGCAGCGCACCCCGGTCCACACCCCACGAGGACGCGCCGGACGAGACCTGCACGACGAGGACCACACCACCGCACCGTCGAAGGGCACGGCCATGGCGCTCCCCCCGCTCCTCACCCGCCCCTGCTACTGCGGCACCAACCGCGACGAGCACGGCATGTGCCCCCACTGCGACAAGCCCCAGAACCCCGACCACCGCAAGGCACCGGGCGGCTGCGACGCGTGCGCCCGCATCGACCGACGCTGCACCTCCTGCGGGCTGATCTACCCCGACTCCACCGCCGCGCAGGTCTGCGAGCGCAACGACCGCGCCCAGGAGATCCGCCGGCGCCCCTGATGCCCCGCCCCCGCACCACCACCACGGCCCGCTCCGACACGCGAGCGATGAAGGCCGCACGGACCGCGTTCTTCGCCGAAGGCAAGCACCTCGACGCCGACCCCAACACCAGGCACCTCGCGAACTGCTGGCTCTGCAAGCAACGCATCGCCTACGACGTCGACCCCAACACCACCCCCGACTCCCACAACCTCGACCACTACCACCCAGTCTCCACCCACCCCGAACTCCAGCACGACACCAGCAACTGGCGGCACAGCCACATGCTGTGCAACCAGAACCGCGGGAACCGGGCCCCCTCAACCGGGCTCGGAGAAGAGGTCGAAGCCTGGTGGTGACCGTGAGCGGCTGCGAGACGTGCGACCAGATCGGCCCCGACATCACGCGCACGATCAGCGACCTCCGCGACGTGCACCGCGCCATGCACGACATCGGCCGCATCGTCATGGCCGACGTGCTCGAACCCGCGCTGCGATGGATCGACAAGGCGCTCGCCCGCACGGCACGGACCCCAAAGGGCCCAGTCTGAAGCCGAACCTGCCAGAAAATCTCGGCCCGACCCTCGGGGGGGCCGAGCGCCGGGGGGAGCCGTCCTCTCTCCCCGGGGTTGCCGGCTCGGGGGTCGCGCGCGCGAGGGGCGGTGAGTCGTATGGCTGAGTTCGAGCGTGAGTCGCTGGCCGATGCGCTCGAGCGGTCGATCGCCGCGGCGATGCACCTCACGGCGCGGGATGCGGGGATGGTCGCGGCGGCGAGGGCTCTCGCTGCTCGGATCGATGCGTGGGACGTCATCGTGGAGTGGGCGATGGACGACCTGGCGGGCAACCCGCGGCGGGGTGCTCGGCCGGCGGTCCCGCAGAACGACAACACGTCCTTGCCGACGTACCTGAAGTACCTCGACGCGCTGCGCCTGGTGCCGCCGGCGGCGGAGAAGGCGAAGCCGGGTCCGGCGTCGCAGGCGTCGGCGTCGCAGCAGGCGTTGACCGAGATGCGCCAGGGTCTGGCCCTGGTTCCGGAGGTGGGGTGATCGGCGAGTGTCGGTCATCACCCACGGGTTCACGACACCGCGGATCTTCACCAGGCCGCTGGCAGAGGGTGAGCCTGGACCGTGTGGGTGTGGCTGTGCGCTGACGCCGGCTACCTCGCGGGGGTTCGAGGCGGTGGTGTTCGCCGAGTCGGTTCTGCGGGTGCATCTGTACCCGTGGGAGCGGTGGCTGCTCATCCACCTGCTCGAGCTGGGTCCCGGCGGGACACTGCGGTTCCGCAAGGCGCTGGTCATCGTCGCCAGGCAGAACGGCAAGACGCTGATCGCGGCGGTCCTCGCGGCGTTCTTCCTGTACGTCGACTCGGCGCGGTGGCCGCAGTTCATCCAGCCGCGGGACTTCGTGATCGTCGGTGCGGCGCAGAAGCTCGACATCGCGATGAAGCCGTGGACGCAGGTCCGCCAGTGGGGCGGCCCGGATGACCCGAAGGTCGGGATCGCGCACGACCGGGTGCCGGTGCTGCAGGCGTCGACGCGGATGCCGCGGATGGTCAACGGCGAGACGGAGATGGTCACGCACGAGGGTGCGGTGTACCGGCCGCGGACGTTCGATGGTGCGCGCGGCTACTCCTCGGCGCGACTGATCCTCGACGAGCTGCGGCAGCAGTACGACTACGAGGGCTGGTCGGCGATCGAGAAGTCGGCGACGGCGATGTACGACTCGATGCTGCTGGCGTTCTCGAACGCGGGGACGTACCGGTCGGTGGTCCTCAAGGACGTGCGGCAGATCGCGCACGAGTCGGTCAACAACCCGGGTGCCCAGTGGTTCGTGGCCGAGTGGTCGGCGAAGCCGGACGCGCCGCTGACGAGCCGGAAGGCGTTCGCGCAGGCGAACCCGTCTGCGGGCTACAACCCGGCGATGACGCTCGACGGCCTCATGCAGACGGCCGCGGAGGCGAAGAACAAAAGCATCGAGCGCATCGAGGTGCTGTGTCAGTGGGTGACGCAGAACGTCGAGCCGTACATCGAGCCGACGGACTGGAAGGCCCGGCAAGTCGCGCCGTCGGATCTGCGGATCGCGAAGGGCGCGCGCACGGTCTGGGCGGTGGACACGTCGGGGGACCGGTCAACGACGTGGGTGGCAGCTGCCGTGAAGACGGCGGACGGTCGGCCGTTCGCGATGGTGCGCACGAAGCGTGCGGGCATCGTGTGGGCGGTCGAGTACCTGCGCGCACTGGCCGACGCGTCGGGTCATCGTGAGGTCGCGGTACAGGCGCAGGGCTGCCCGGCGGTCGAGCTCATCCCGCTGCTGAAGGCGGAGTACGAGGACGAGGACGGCATGAAGCGTCCCGGCCTGACGGTGCACGAGATGGACCGTCCGACGTGTGCGATCGCGACGGGCCAGATGCACGACCACGTGGTGCGTGACCGGACGCTGGTTCTCACCGAGCAGCCCGACGTCGACCTCGCGATCGAGGGCGGCCTGGCGACGAAGTACGCCGAGAACCGGCTGTGGTCGCGAGAGGCGTCCAAGCCCGTGGATGTCGCGGGGGTGTGCGCGATGACGTGGGCGCTGTACGCCCTCGAGAACCTCAAGCCCGAGCCGAAGAAGCCCGCTCCCCCGCCGCCGCGCGCCGCGGTGCTCGACGGCGAGTCGACCGGCCCGTCCGAGGAGAGCCTCCTCACCGCATCGTTCTAGGGAGGGGGGACCGCATGGCCGAGATCGGCTACCAGCGCGACGGCCTCCCGGGGTGGACTGCCCTCGCCGACGACTCCGGTGAGACCAACCCGGCGCTGATCTGGCCGAAGTCGGTCGACGTGTTCGACAAGATGCGCCGCGAGGACGCCCAGGTGGGATCGGTGCTGCGGGCGGTGACGTTCCCGATCCGCCGCACGACGTGGATGATCGACCCGGCCGGCGCCCGCGATGAGGTCGTGGACCTGGTGGCGGACTCGTTCGGGCTGCCGGTTAAGGGCCGTGACCGGTCGGCGCCGACGCGCACGCGTGACCGGTTCGACTTCGACGAGCACCTGCGCCTCGCGCTGCTCGAGCTCGTGTTCGGGCACTCCGTGTTCGAGCAGGTGTACCGAGTCGACGACGACGGCATGGTGCGGCTGCGCAAGCTCGCGTGGCGGCCGCCGCGGACGATCTCGAAGTGGGACGTGGCCGCTGACGGAGGTCTGGTCGCGATCGAGCAGTGGGGTACCACCGGGCGCATGCCGCGCATCCCGGTCGACCGGCTCGTGGTGTACGTCAACGAGCGCGAGGGCGCGAACTGGGTCGGCACGTCCCTGCTGCGCACGGCCTACAAGAACTGGCTGCTCAAGGACCGCACGCTGCGCGCCCAGGCTGTCGGCGTCGAGCGCAACAGCCTCGGCATCCCGGTCTACAAGGGCGCGCCCGTGCCCGACGGATTGTCCGAGGCCGAGACCCTGAAGTGGATCGAGACGCAGAAGTCCGACGGTCTGAACCTGGCGAAGGCCACCCGCTCCGGACAGGACGCCGGCGCGTCGATCCCCGCTGAGGCCGAGTTCTCCCTCATGGGCGTCACCGGCACTCGCCAGGACACGGACAAGCCGATCCGGTACCACGACGAGCAGATCGCGCGCGCGGTCCTGGCGCACTTCCTGAACCTCGGGTCCGAGACGGGTTCGTGGGCGCTGGGGTCGACGTTCGCGGAGTTCTTCGTGGGCTCTCTGAACGCGGTGGCGCTGCACATCGCGAACACCTGCCAGGCGCACGTCGTCGAGGATCTCGTCGATGTGAACTTCGGGCCGACCGAGCCTGCGCCGCGGCTGGTGCCGGCGACGATCGGCGAGGAGCAGCCGATCACGGCCGAGGCCGTCAAGGCGCTCGTGGACTGCGGCGCACTGCGCACCGACCGTGCGCTCGAGGAGTACCTGCGGCAGCGCTACAAGCTGCCGCCGAAGGACGACTCGATCGCGCGCGCCGCGAACTCGGACGGCACCCCGAGGTCCCCAGTGGCGACCGACGGCGCGAAGTACGGCGTGCTCGCGTCGGCGATCGCGCATGCGAGGCACGAGTTCTACGACGAGGGCGGTCAGCCCTCCACGCCTGAGGAGGCGGCATGACCGACGCCAAGCGCGCGAACCGGTTCTGGGGCAACAAGCCCCTGCCGAAGACCAAGGCGGAGTTCTTCGACGCGATCACCACCCCGGCGCCGACCGGCGACGGCTCCGTCGCGACGATCCGCATGTACGGGCCGATCGACTCGTGGGGCGGCTTCTGGGGCATCTCCACCAAGGACGTCGGTCAGGTCCTCGACGCGCTCCCGGACTCGGTCGAGCAGATCATCCTGCGAGTCAACTCCCCCGGCGGCGAGGTGTTCGAGGGCGTCTCGATCCTGAACATGCTCCGCGCCCACAAGGCCACGGTGACCGCGGTCGTGGACGGCCTCGCCGCGTCGGCCGCGTCGGTCATCGCGACCGGCTGCGACGAGACGGTCATGAGCCCGGGCACGCAGATGATGATCCACTCCCCGTCGACGATCGTCTGGGGCAACGCCTCCGAGATGCGCAAGACCGCCGACGTCCTGGACGGCATCGAGGCATCGATCATCGAGGTCTACACCGACAAGGCCGGCGAGAAGGACTGGACGGCGCTGCTCGCCGACGAGACCTGGATGACCGCCAAGGAGTCCGTCGACCTCGGTCTCGCCGACCGCGTGGCGGTGATCCCCGACGCCGGCGAGACGGAGACGGTCGGCGAGGACGAGGTCGTCGTGACCATCCCTGATGACGACGTGGAGGACTCCGCCGCTGCGCGCGTGCTCCGCATCGCCGCGAGCGTCAGCGCCGCGGCCCACAAGCCCCCGGTCTCGTCCGAGCCGGGCAACACCAACCGGAAGGAGTCCGTCGTGAGCGACGACTTCAAGGCGAAGATCCGGGAGCGGCTCGGCGTGACCGATGCCACGGACTCGGAGGAGACGCTGCTCGCGGCGCTCGACGAGGCCCTCGCGGAGCAGGCCGACGGCACCACCACCTCCGCGGGCACCGTGGTCGTGGACGTGACCAGCAACCTCCCCGCCGGCGCGCTCGTCGTCGACAAGGCCGTGCACGAGCAGCTCGTCGCGGATGCCGCCGCGGGTCGCAAGGCGGCGGAGACGCTCGACGCGCAGCGGCGTGACGGCATCGTCGCGTCCGCGCTCAAGGACGGGCGGATCGCCCCGGCGTCCCGCGACGCGTGGCGTGCGTCGCTCGACAAGGACGAGGACGGCACGAAGTCGCTCCTCGAGTCCATGCCGAAGAACACCGTGCCGGTGGCCGAGATCGGTCACACGGACGACACCAAGTCCACCGAGGACCAGCTCGCCGCGAAGGCCGGCTGGACCACGACCGTCGAGGGGGCCTGACATGTCCGACTACCTGCCCAAGTTCAAGCCGGGCCAGGCGGTGACGTTCAAGGCGTCCGCCGCGGTGACCGGTGGCCGTCAGGTCGTCGTGACCGGCAACCGCACCGTCGGCCCCGCCGGGGACGACGCGGTCGCGATCGGAACCGCCGGCTTCGACGCCGCGATCGGCGAGGACGTCACCGTCTTCCTCCGCGGCAACGGCGTGCACCCGCTCGTCGCGGCCGGCGCGATCGCCGCCGGCGCGAAGGTCATCACCGCCACCGGCGGCAAGGTCGCGACCATCGCGTCCGGCACCAACCCCATCGGGCTCGCGCTCACCGCCGCGGCCGCCGACAACGACCTCGTCGAGGTCCTGTACCTCTGAGGAGGCCGAGATGTCGTACACCTACCCGGTGAAGCACCCCGAGGGGACGCTCACCACGGCGGAGCTGCACCTGCTCCTGTCGAACCCGACCGTGATCGCCAAGCGGCTGCACGACCTGACGCAGATGAAGTTCATTGCGGACTTCCTGCTGTCGGGTCGGTACAGCGCGGCCGGTGGCGGGATCTTCTACGAGACCGGTGAGGAGGCGTTCGCCTCCGACGACCCGGAGTCGGTCGGCCCTCTCGGCGAGTACCCGAAGGTGGTCCTCGAGTCCGGCGAGGTCGTCTCGGCCCGCACGGTCAAGTGGGGCCTGGACTCGGTCATCTCCGACGAGAAGATCGCCCGGCAGGGCATCGCCTACGTCAACAAGGGGCTGGCCCGGCTCGGCAACACGGTGGTGCGCCACGTCGACTCGGTCGCGATGGCCGTGATCGTGTCCCGCGTGACGAGCACCTTCGCCTCGCCGTCCACCTGGACCACCGCGGGCAAGGCGGTCGAGGCGATCCTGTCGATCCAGCAGACCCGCGCCCAGCTCGGCCTCGGGATCGAGCTCGACACCGTGGTCCTGTCCCCCGCGGACTACGCCAAGGTCATCGGGATGCTGATCGACGACAAGGCGCTGCCCCGCGAGTCGGGTGCGACCGCGGTCCAGGGCAACATCCCCGTCGACGCTCTCGGTCTGACGTGGGCGACCACGCCGCACTACACGGGCGCGAACCCGCTGCTGGTGGACCGCGAGCAGCTCGGCGGCATGGCCGACGAGCAGCTCGGCGGCCCGGGCTACGTGGGCACCGGCAACGTGGGCATCGAGTCGAAGTCGATCCGCAACGACGACGACGACTCGTACACCCTGCGCGCCCGGCGCGTCACGGTCCCCGTGGTCACCGAGCCCCTGGCCGGTGTCCAGCTCACGGGAACGGGCCTCTGATGGCGGCCGAGCAGACCGCGGGGCAGAAGACCGCGGACGAGCAGGCCGCCGCCGAGGCCAAGGCCGCGGAGGAGCAGAAGACCGCCGAGGAGAAGGCCAAGCAGGAGGCGGAGGCCAAGGCCGCCGCCGAGGCCAACAAGGGCGGCGCCAAGGCCGAGCCCAAGACGCCCCGCGCGAGCGCGGCGTCGAAGGGCTACGTGGTCTCCGGCGCCGCGGTCGTGCTCCGCACGAAGGACAAGGCCGAGCGGTACCTGTACCGCGGGGCCGTCGTCCCGGACGGGGTCTTCACGGACGAGTCGATCAAGCACGCCCTCGCGGTGGGCCTGATCGAGAAGTCCAAGTAGTCGAGAGGGGGCGGTGGAGATGATCGGCCCGAGTGACCTGCCCGGCGACCCTGACACGGCGCGGCGTC